>CBHFMJ010000013.1:0-19643 GCA_965994715.1 uncultured bacterium
TGCGCTGCTACGAGGCGCTGTTCGAGGGCTACTACCCGAAGGACCGGGCGATGGTCTCGGTGTTCCCGGCGGCGATGCGGTACGCGGGGCCGAAGGAGGCGATCTGGCACGCGATCTGCCGGAAGAACTACGGCTGCACGCACTTCATCGTGGGCCGCGACCACGCCGGTGTCGGGGACTACTACGGCACGTACGACGCGCAGAAGATCTTCGAGCGCTTCGAGCCGGGCGAGCTCGGCATCACGCCGCTGATGTTCGAGCACTCCTTCTGGTGCGATCGCTGCGAGGGGATGGCGTCACCCAAGACGTGCCCCCACGGCGAGGAGGAGCGGGTCTCCCTGTCGGGGACGAAGGTGCGCGAGATGCTGCGCGACGGCGAGCGGCCTCCGCAGGAATTCTCGCGGCCGGAGGTCGCCGACAGCCTGATCGCGGCGAGGGGGGGCTCGGACCCCTCTCGGAGATCCCCCGCGAGGCGACCCAACACGAGCTGGTCGCCGCGTTCGCCCTGGGCGACCGCGGCCTCGCGGAGGTTTCCCTCGTGGACGAACCCGACCTTCTCGTAGGCGCGGATCGCGTGGGCGTTGTCGGCGTTCACGAACAGCGTGATGCGGTGCAGGTTCACGTGGTCGAAGCCGAACCGGCAGATCGTTCGTACGGCGTCGGTCCCGTAGCCGCCGCGCCACCAAGGCCTGCCGATCCAGATCCCCATCTCCGCCGTGCGGGTGGGCGCCCCGATCTTCATCAGGTCGCACATGCCGATCGCCCCCGGCTCGTCGAGCCGTTCGATCACGAGGTTGACGTGATCGTCCTTCTTCCGCGCGGACTCGATCCAGTCGTGGAACGACTCGACGGGCTGTGGGAACGACGCGCCGAGGCCGCTCCGCACCCTGTGGTCGTTGAAGAGCTCGTTCAGGACGTCGTCGGAAGGCTCCGGCGCCCGGAGCCGAACGAGCCGGCCGGTCAGGAACGGAAGATGCGGCTCCACCGGCGGAGGATAGATGCCGAAGAAGAGGGAACGGACGGCGCACACCGAGCGAGTTGAGTCCCGACCGAAGTCACTGGTAGCCTCGGTCGCGCCGTCGATGCCCCGTCGGATGCACAGGGAGGCAACAGCCACGGCCCCTTCCCGCAGAGTGATCAGGTCCGCCGTCGCGCTCCTCGTGAGCGCCGCTGCGGTCACCGCGATCCCCGCCTGGGCGGACACCGGATCGGAGCTCGATGCTGCGGAAGCGCGGCTCGAAGCCGCGCAGGCTGAGCTCGACAGGGTCACGGGTCTCTGGCAGGAGACGGAGGCGCGGCTCGCGACCGCTCGGGATGCGGCAGCCGCGGCCGCGGCGGAGATCGATCGCCTCGGGGACGAGCTCGTGAGGATCCGCAGGGCCCTGAACGATCGGGTCGCGGCCGCGTTCATGACGGGCGGGTCGTTCTCGATCGGTGCCCTCTTGACGTCGGATTCGATCGGGGACGCCACCGACCGGCTGCAGTACACGCAGAGCGTCGTCCAAGGCGACGCCGACCTCGCGACGAAGGTCGCCGTCACCGCCGAGGAACTCCGTCGCCAGGAAACCCGCCTCCGCCAGTCCGTTCGGATCGAGGCCATCGCGTCGCAAGCGCTCGCGGAGCAGCGAGCCGACCTGCTCCTCCGGATCGAGGACATCGACACCTTGATCGCCGACCTCGAGGCGGAGCTCGACGCTCAGCAGGAGGCCACGCTCGGGTTGGGAGGTGGTGTGGTCTTCCGGTCCGGCGCGATCCAAACGTGCCCGGCGGCGGGAACTCACTCGTTCGTCGACTCCTTCGGCGACCCGAGGCCGGGCGGTCGGTCGCACGCGGGCATCGACATCATGGCGGCGCCGGGGACACCGGTCGTCGCTGTCGCCCCCGGGAACGCCCGACCGGCGGGGAGCATCGGCGGCCTGGGCGCTGTCGTCGAGCACCCGAACGGCGACTGGACCTTCTATGCCCACCTGTCTTCGTATGGCACCCTCGGTTCGGTGTCTACGGGAACCGTGATCGGATACGTCGGCGACCACCTGCACTTCGAGTACCACCCGAACGGCGGGGCGGCCGTGAATCCGTACGGGATGCTCCTCGCCGTCTGCTGAGCACGGGGGCCGGGTGTAGCATCGCCTCGTGGACGAGGAGCACCCGGGTAACCGCCGTATCGATCGGATCCGCGAGCCCTCGTACCTGGAGGGGGTCGATTCCAAGTCGCTCGAGGACGTGCGGGCGCTCCGCGACGAATGCATGGCCGAACGCGAATACCTCTCCTTGCTCCGCAGGCTCGTCCAGGGCCGCGCAGAGATCCTGAAGGCCGAGCTTGCCTCCCGGGGGAGCGACGACCATCGGCCGCTCGTGGATCGACTCTCGGAGATCCTCGCGTCCGATGAGCCCGCCACGTCCCGCGGCGAGGCGATGCATGTCTCCCTGCCCGAGGAGGAGATGCTCCTCGCCCGCCGCCGGATCGAGCGTCTGGTTGCTGATGCAGGCATCAGCGACCCGACGGAACTTGACGATCCCAAGCTCGAGGAGGCGATCGAGCTGCTCGCGGGCGAGGAACGCGAAGTTTCGGCTCAACGAACCGACGTGCTCCGTGTGCTCGACGCGGTTCAGGACGAGCTGAAGCGGCGATACAAGGAAGATCCGAGCCTGGCGCTCAGCTGAGGTTCCGCGGCGTGCCGCTGGCGTCCCCCGGTCGCCGGCCACGAACCCCCCGGTCGCCCGATACCCCCGCTCCCGGAGCCCGTGCGAACGTGTGCCCCGTTCTCCACAACAGGGGATAAGCGAGGACCGGGCGAACATGAAACTCGAACGAGGGGGATCCGAGGCCGCCACCAGGGATCCGATCGGGGATTCAGAGGCGGGCTCGCTGCACGACCAGCTCAAGGTGTTCGCCCGTGAGGTCGGCGTCCTGTATTCGGCGGAACGTGTCCGCCGACGCGAGCTAGAGCACGCGCTCGAGAGCGCCCGCGAGATGTACGTGGCCACGATGAAGTCCCTCGCCCACGTGGTGGAAGCCAAAGACCCAACGACGCGGGGACACCTCGATCGCACGGCGCACTACGGTCTCGCGCTCGCACGGAAGGTCGACCCCGAGCTCGCGGGGCGACCGGAGGTCGCCTACGGGTTCTTCCTCCACGACATCGGGAAGGTCGGCATCCCCGAGTCGATCCTCTGCAAGACCGGCCCGCTCACCGAGCTCGAATGGGTCGTGATGCGATCCCATCCGAACCAGGGCGCACGGATCGTCGAACCGATCCCCTTCATGGGAGAGGCCGTCGAGATCGTCCGGTGTCATCACGAGCGCTTCGACGGGGAGGGATATCCGATGGGACTCCGCGGAGAGGACATCCCCCTGGCCGCCCGCATCTTCTCGATCGCGGACTCGTTCGACGCGATGACGAGCGACCGGCCCTACCGTTCGGCGCTCTCCCTCGACGAGGCCGTCGCGGAGATCCGCGCCGGTGCGGGCACCCAGTTCGACCCGCGCTGTGTGGAGGCGTTCGAGGAGCTCGCCGCGGAGGAGGACGTCCTCGTCCTCCCCGGCAAGCGCCGGACGCCATCCTTCGCCACGGGCTGAGTCCGGCCGCCCCTGACGGGCGTCGATAGGCTTCCGCCCCGATGACCGCTCCCGCCGAGCTCGTCCACGTCGTCCGCAACGGCCTCGTCGAATCGGTGCACACGGGCGATGTCGCCGTCTGCGACGCGGACGGCAGGCTGCGCGCCGCGGCCGGCGACCCCCAACGTCTCCTCTTCGGTCGCTCCTGCGAGAAGCCGCTGCAGGGGGCCGTCTCGATCTCGGCGATGGACGAGCCGGATCTCCCGGACGACGAGCTCGCCGTGATGTGCGCGTCCCACTCGGGCGAAACCGTTCATGTGGCGGCCGTGCGGCGCCTGCTTCGGCGGGGACCCGTGCCGGTCGGAGCCCTCAAGACCCCGCGCGACCGCGCCACCAAGGGAGCCCGTGGGCGGATCTGGGACGGCTGCTCGGGGAACCACGCCGGGCTGCTGGTCGCCGCCGCGCGCCGGGGGTGGGATCTCGCCACCTACCGAGCACCGGGCCATCCCGTCCAGCGACGCGTGCTGCGAGCCGTCACGGCCGCCACGGACGTCCAGCGCCCGATCATCGGCGTGGACGGGTGCGGGATCCCCGTTCACGGCGTGCCGCTCAGGGCGATGGCGACGATGTTCGCCCGGTTCGCCTCTCCGGACCGGATGGGACGGCTCGCATCGGCGACCGACCGGGTCGTGCGGGGCATCCTCGCGGCTCCGCACCTCGTGGGCGGCACACGGCGCCTTGACACCGATGTCATCACGGCGGGCGCCGGTTCGGTGATCGCGAAGGAGGGGGCCGAGGGGCTCGTGTGCGCGACGTCCCTGCCGCAGGGCATCGGCATCGCGTTGAAGGTCACCGACGGCAACTGGCGGCGGCTGGCGCCGGCGTTCATCGAGGTGCTGCGTGCGCTGGACGTGCTCCCGCCGGAGGCCTTGGATCGTCTGGCCCATCACGAACGGCTCCCCGTGCTGGGCGGCGAGGAGCCCCAGGGGGTCGTCGAGGCGGTCGTCCGCCTCCGCCGACCCCGATGAGGCGACGGGGACGATCGCCCCGTTCTTCCCGTCGACGCGGGATGAAATCGGGTCCCTCGGGAGGTTGCACCTGTCCGTGAGCATCGGAGCAAAGCGACCGCGCGTCGCCGTCTTGGCCGTGCACACCTCACCCGTCGACCAGCCGGGGACCGGTGACTCGGGGGGGATGAACGTCTACATCCGCTCGGTCGCCGAGCGCCTCGCCGGGCAGGGGATCGAGGTGGACCTCTTCACGAGGTGCCGGGGCGGGGCCACGCATGACGTCCGCGAGATCGCGCCGGGCATCCGGGTCGTGAGCGCCAAGGCGGGTCCGTGCCAGCCCATACCGAAGTCCGCGGTCCAGCGGTACCTCCCGGAGTTCCTGGGCGGCGTCCTGCGGGTCGCCCGCGAGGACGGCAACCGCTACGACCTGATCCACAGTCACTACTGGTTGTCCGGATGGGTCGGGCGCGCCGCGAAGGGCATCCTCCGCGTCCCGCTCGTCGCGTCGTTCCACACGCTCGGCAAGGTCAAGAACTACTCGCTCGCGCACGGGGAGACGCCGGAGCCGGCCGAGCGACTCCGTGGCGAGGAGCGGGTGATCGGCGAAGCGGACCGCATCCTCGCTCCGACGCCGGAGGAAGCGGGCCAGCTCGTGGGTCTCTACGGCGCCGATCCCGAACGGGTCCGGATCGTGCCTCCCGGTGTGGATCACGCGATCTTCCGGCCGCAGGATCGGGACGTCGCTCGATCGCGTCTGCACCTGTCCGGTCTGCGCCTCGCCTTGTTCGTCGGTCGTCTGCAGTCTCACAAAGGCCCTGACGTGGCGATCCGGACGATCGCCGAGGTGGTGGCGAGGAGTCCGGTGCTGGCCGAGGATCTCGTGCTCGCGATCGTGGGCGGTCCGAGTGGGCAGCACGCCGTCGCGGAGGTCGCGCGCCTGATGGAGCTGGCGACCGCCCTCGGGGTGGCCGACCGGGTGATGCTCTTCCCTCCGCAGCCGCACGCCCGGCTCGCCGACTTCTACTCTGCGGCCGATGTCGTGCTCGTGCCGTCGCGATCGGAGTCGTTCGGTCTCGTGGCGCTGGAGGCGCAAGCCTGTGGGACGCCGGTCGTCGCCGCGGCCGTCGGCGGTCTCCGGACCGTCGTGCGGGGAGGCGGGCTGCTCGTCGAAGGACACGACGCCGCCGACCACGCCGATGCGGTGCGCACCGTCCTCGGGGACCCCGCGCTCTCCGAACGGCTCGGGAGCACCGGTGCTCGAGAGTCGCTCGCGTTCACGTGGGACGCCACGACCTCGGAGGTCCGCTCGATCTATCGAGAGCTCGTCGAGGCGGCTGCATGATCCACGGGGCGCAGGTGCTCCTGCGGCCCGTGGAGGAGCGAGACCATGTCCTGATCCACGCCTGGCAGAACGACCCCGAGGTGTGGTGGCTGATGGACTACGAGGGGCCGTTCTCGATGCAGGACATCGTCGAGAGCGAGCAACGGGCCCGCGCGGAGGGTCATCCGTACGTGATCGAGGTCGACGGGACGCCGATCGGCCGGATCGGGCTCAACGCCTTCCGTCGCCGTGACCGCATCTGTTCCCTGTACGTCCTGATCGGGGAACGCTCGGCGTGGGAGCAGGGATACGGGACCGATGCCATCTCGGCCCTGTTGGAGGAGGCGTTCGATCGCTTCGACCTCCATCGTGTCGAGCTCTGGTCGACGGCCGACAACGAACGGGCGATCCACGTCTACGAGAAGTGCGGCTTCGTGGTGGACGGCCGGTTGCCGGAGCGGTCCTGGAAGGGCGGCGCGTGGGTCGATCGCGTGGTGATGTCCGTGACCCGCGAGGGTTTCGCTGCGTCGTCCATCGGCGCTGACCTGCGACGACGCGGTCACTGAACGTCCACCGAATTGTCACTCTTTGTCCTACGCCTTCTACCTGCATGTTCGCACTCTGACCTGCGCAGATGCGAAGTTGACCGCCCTTGGTGCCGCCGGTATCTTTCGCCTCGCTCCAAGCAGTCGAGGTGATCGACGCGAGAGGGCCGGACGGGCGGCCGGGACACCGAAAGGTGGATCGGACGCGAGGGAGCCGGGAGGACCCGTAAGGATCCGATCGGAAACCCACCGCCGGAGCGGGCCGCGAGGTCCGAGCCGGTGGGCCCGGCGGGAACGCCGAAAGGTGAGCCCATCGGGTGTCCGCGGGACACCGGGCGCCGCGAGGCGCGACGGAGCCCGCGAAGGCGGAGACGGGCCGCGAGGTTCGCCACCGCCGGCGGTTCGGCAGCCGCGCGAAGACCGCGGAGGTTGCTTGGGGCACCAGAGCCCGAGGGGCTGAAGGTGGCTGGGAGCTTCGGTTCCCAGCGAGCCAGAGGTCCCTCGGGTTCTCTCTTTCTGTCGGGGGACTACCGCTCGCGGTGGCGCGCTCGCTGCTTGAGTCCCCCGAACCCCCTTTCCGCTAGGTTCCCGCGGCATGGAGGAGACCCGCCGTGATCGGATCCTCGAGGCCGCGATGCGACGGTTCGCCGATCGCGGCTATCGCGGGACGCGCGTCGAGGACGTGGCGAACGAGGTGGGGGTGGCCAAGGGGACCGTCTTCCTCGACTTCGGATCCAAGGAGGGCCTGTTCCTCGAGGCGTTCAAGCGCGCGGTCTCCCTGCTCCCGGCGTGGCTGGACGCTCCGGCCGACGTCGTCGATCAGGGATTCTGGGCCGTGCTCGACTGGTGGCTGCAGCGGGCCGAGGACCTCGTCGCGTCCAACCCCGTCCCGAACCGCGTCGCGCTGATCGCCCGGTACGACACCAGCCTGGACATCCGCCGGCCGGTCGACCGCTTCATGCGGAGCGAGGATCCGTACGGCACGCTCGAGTTCGTCGAGTTCGGGGTGAAGCGCGGCGAGCTCCGCGACGACGTGGACGCCGAGATGATCGCGTCGACCCTCGACTGGATGGCCGAGCGGTTCCAGGACGCCTTGGTGTCGGAGGACCTCGACCCCGGCCTGATCCACCGCCGGCCCGAGCGGCGCCCGATGCGGATCAAGGAGTTCGTCGAGGTGCTCCGCGGCGGCATCGCACCGCAGCCCGAGTGACGGCCCTCCCTGCGGTACGGTGTGCGCCGCGACCTGGAGGCCGGATCCGCCGGCCCTCGAACCTGCTGAGGACCAGATGAACGAACGTTCTATCGCATTCCTGGGTGGCGGCCGGATGGGCGAAGCGCTCGTCGCCGGCCTGCTCCGCGCCGGCGGACGCACCACGGACGAGGTGCTCGTGACCTGCCGGCGCGAGGAGCGCGCGCAGGAGCTCACCGAGCGACACGGCGTGGCGACGACGCTGGACAACGCGGAAGCCTGTCGCTTCGCCGGCGTGCTCGTGCTGATGGCGAAGCCGCAGGACTTCGAGGTGCTCCTCCGGCAGATCGCCGATCACGTATCCACCGATCATCTCGTGGTCACGTTCGCGGCCGGCATCCGGACCTCGTTCGTGGAGCAGCACCTCGCGCCCGACGTGCCCGTCGTCCGCGTGATGTCGAACGTCCCGGTGATGGTGGACGAGGCGATGTCGGTGATCGCGCCGGGCCGCCACGCCGACGACAAGCACCTCGCCGTCGCGGAGGAGCTGCTGGCCTCCGTCGGGAAGGTGCTCCTGCTCGAAGAGCGCTACCTCGACGCCGTGACGGCGACGAGCGGCTCGGGGCCGGCCTACTTCTTCCTGCTCGCTGAGGCGATGATCGAGGCGTGCATCCTGCTGGGCCTGTCGCGCGACGTCGCGAGCCAGCTGATCATCCAGACGATGCTCGGCTCGGCCAAGATGCTCCGCGACACCGGCACGCACCCGGTGGAGCTTCGTGAGATGGTGACGTCACCGGGTGGGACCACGATCGAGGCGATCCGCCATCTGGAGGAGGCGGGCGTGCGCGCCGCCTTCCTGAACGCGATCGATGCCGCGAAGCGCCGCAGCGAGGAGCTCGCGCGCGGCGGCGACGAGGACGACTGAGGATCCGAGGGAGAAGACGACATGGGACGAGGAGATCTGGCGAAGGTGCGCGACGCGCGCGACCGGGGGCGGAAGAAGAAGGAGCGCGAGAAGCGCCAGGCCGCCGAGCGCGCGGCAGCGCGCAAAGCGGCGAAGAGGAAGCGCTGACCGTCCCGGCCTAGCGTCGCTCGTGCGCGCCCGCTTCCTCGTCCGTCATCCAGACGGGGCGGAGCCCGTGGCCGGTCGTGTCGATGTGGTTCTCCTCGACCTCCTCGGTGTACTCCCACGCCTCCTGCCGGCGGATCGCGAGGATCTCGTTGATCTCGCCCGCGTGGTACGACCAATGCCCCGCGACCATCGCGACGATCTCGCGGAGCGGGGCCTCCCCGCCCCAGTGCACCGGCCGCACGCTCGCGAGGTCGGCCGGCTCGGCGACGTCGTCCAGCCACCCGGCGACGCTCCGCTCGAACCACCCGAACACCTCGTGGAGGTACTCCTCGGACGGCTCGATCCGGTCGCGCAGGCCCCGGGGCCAGTCGATCCGGTCCCAGTGTCGCGGGTCGTCGTCGAACGCGTACGAACGGTAGACCGCGCTCCAGGCGGCCGTGTGCTTCAGGATGCCGAGGATCGAGCGGTACCCGCCCGCGGCGTCGAGCGCCTCCTCGATCGAGAGATCGCGTATTTCGTCGACGAAGAGCCGGTGCGCCTCCTTGAGGACGGCATGCGCGAGAATATGCTCGGCGCCCATCCGATCACGGCCGTGTGCCGAGGCGGTTCCGGAGCGTGCCGATCCCCTCGGCCGCGAGCTCCACGAGCGCGCCCGGCCAGAGCCGCCGGTTCTGGTCGTCGTCGCGCACGGGGAACGGCCCCAGCGCGAACGCGTCCCCCCGCTCGAGCGCCGTCCCTCGAGACGCGGCCGCGATCAGACCGAACAGGCTCCGCGCCGACCCGTTCAGGTTCCCCTTCGCGAGCTCGCTCCCGTCGACCTTGGCTTGCAGGAACGTCGCCTGCGGATCGAGCTCGTCGACCGTGACCACGCACGGACCGATCGCGAGGGGGACGCCCTCGGAGGTCCCGACGGGGTCACCTGAGGCGTCCTTCGCCACCCAGTCGCTGACGAGTGTGTAGCCGAAGATCCGCTCCGCCACCGCGTCCGTCTCGACGTCCTTCGTCTCGACCGCCAAGACCGCGGCGACCTTCGGCTCGTAGTCCAGCCAGGCGGCACCGGCCGGCCAGGGGATGTCGTGCTCGGGACCGGCGATCCGGCGCTCGAGCCCGGCGGCTCCGCGGTCGTCACCTGGCTCAGGACCGCTGGGCAGGAGCAGGGACCGTGGGAAGAGCGGCGCGAGCACGCGCGCCTGCTTCACGACGTGATCCTTCACGTCGCCGCGGGCGAGGGCGGCGCGGGCGGCGTCGAGCACCGTCCCCCGGCTGCTCTGCACGAACGCCTCGAGGGTGGTGGGAAAGGCCGGGTGCCCGACGGCGTCGGGCAGATCGACCACCCTCCCATCGAGGATCGCCCCCAGACGCCGGTGCCCCCTCCGGTCGTAGGTCACGAGCCTCATCTCAGGGAGTCCGAGCATACGCCGGGCCTCCGACGGAATCTCCGGTTCCGCCCGGAAATCGCGGGTCATCGGACGGGGCCCGCTCCGTGCTCGCCGGGGGCGCCCGGCGATAGCATCCTTTCCGCCGCAGAACCCTCGCCGAGACGCAAAGGAGTCGCCCGATGGCCGAGAAGTTCCGGATCACCTACGCCACCCTGTCCGCGGACAACGAGGACCTCCAGCGCAACTACGACGAGGCCGTGGAGCGCGCCCGGGCCGAGCTCGGCAAGGAGTGGCCGTTCGTCGTGAACGGTGAGGAGCGCTGGAGCGACGAGAAGTACGAGGAGCCCTCGCCGATCGACTCCGACATCATCATCGGCCGCTTCTCGCAGGCCACGCCGCAGGACGTCGACGACGCCGTCGAGGCCGCCAAGGCCTTCTCGCTCGAGTGGGAGCGGATGGGCTGGCAGGAGCGCGTCCGGATCCTCCGCAACGTCGCCGACGTGATGGAGGATCGGCTGTTCGACCTCGCGGCGCTGATGGCCTTCGAGGTCGGGAAGAGCCGGCTCGAGGCGCTCGGCGACGTCCAGGAGACGGCCGAGCTGATCCGCTGGAACTGCGACGAGGTCGAGAAGCACGACGGGTTCCGCACGCCGATGTCCGGGCTCGGGGCGGCCGGCGACTACTACGACGTGATGCGGCCGTACGGCGTCTGGGCCGTCATCAGCCCGTTCAACTTCCCGTTCGCGCTGGCGGGAGGCCCGTCCTCCGGCGCGCTCGTCACCGGCAACGCTGTCGTGCTGAAGCCCTCGAACCAGGGAGCCTTGATGGGCTACAAGCTCTACGAGTGCTACCGGGACGGCGGCGTGCCGCCGGGCGCGTTCCACCTGATCCTCGGGCGCGGCGCACTCGCGGGCGAGGCGCTCTGGCGCCACCGTGATGTGAACGGGATCACGTTCACCGGCTCCTACGCCGTGGGGATGGACATCCTCAAGAACTTCGTCCAGGACGTGCCCAAGCCGGTGATCGCGGAGATGGGCGGCAAGAACCCCGCGATCGTGACGAAGCACGCGGACCTGGACGTCGCGACGGACGGCGTGCTCCGCTCCGCGTTCGGCTTCGGCGGGCAGAAGTGCTCCGCGAACTCACGCGTCTTCGTGGAACGCGAGGTCTACGACGACTTCGTGCGGCTGCTGAAGGAGAAGACCGAGAAGATCAAGGTCGGCAATCCGATCGAGCGCGACGTGTTCCTCGGGCCCGTGGTCAACGAGGAGGCGCTGAATACGTTCGAGCAGGCAGCGGGGGAGGCGAAGAAGAACGGGAACGTGATCACCGGCGGCGAGCGGATCACCGAAGGCGACCTCGCGCGCGGACTGTTCGTGCAGCCGACGGTCGTGGAGGCGCCCGAGGACAGCTGGCTCTGGAAGAAGGAGCTGTTCGTGCCCTTCGTGGCCGTCGCGCCGTTCGACGAGCTGGACGACGCGATCGACAAGGCGAACGACACCGAGTACGGGCTCACGGCCGGGTTCTTCAGCAAGGACCGCCACGAGATCCAGGAGTGGCTCGACAAGATCCAGGCGGGTGTCGTCTACGTGAACCGGCGGGCCGGGGCGACCACCGGTGCCTGGCCGGGCGTCCAGCCGTTCGGCGGCTGGAAGGGGTCGGGGACGACCGGCAAGGCCGGCGGGGGCCCCTACTACGTGCTGCAGTACCTGCGCGAGCAGTCCCGGACGGTGATCGAGGAGTGAGGCAGCCGGAGGGTCTGGCGGGGGCGGAAGCCCCCAGGCTGCACACGGAGCTGCCCGGGCCGAAGGCCCGGGAAGTCCTCGAACGGGACGCGCGTACGACGTCGCCGTCGTTGCCGCGCGCGTATCCGTTCGTCCCCGCGCGCGGGGCCGGCTCCGTGGTGGAGGACGTCGACGGCAACGTGTTCCTGGACGTGAACGCTGGGATCGCGGTCACGTCCACCGGCCACTGCCACCCAACGGTGGTGGAGGCGATCCAGCGCCAGGCCGCCGACCTGATCCACTACTCGGCGTCGGACTTCTACTTGCCCATCTACTCCGAGCTCACCGACCGCCTCGCGGAGATCGCCCCGATGCCCGACGCCCGGTCGTTCCTCACCAACTCGGGGACCGAGGCCGTCGAGGCCGGGATCAAGCTCGCCCGGTGGTCGACCGGACGCCAGTACGTGATCGCGTTCTATGGCTCGTTCCACGGCCGCTCCTACGGGAGCGTCTCGCTCACCGCGTCCAAGGCGACCTATCGAGCCGGCTTCGGACCGCTGCTGCCCGGCGTGCTCCACGCCTACTACGGGGACGGGCGCGACATGCCGGTGGCGCCCGATGCCGACGCCGAGGGCTTCGCGACGCTCGATCACATCGAGGGCTTCCTGATGAAGAGGATCGCGGCGCCGGAAGAGGTCGCGGCGATCGTCGTCGAGCCGGTGATGGGCGAGGGCGGCTACATCGTGCCGCCCGACGGCTGGCTGCAGGCGCTTCGCGAGCTCTGCGACCGGCACGGGATCCTGCTGATCTGCGACGAGGTCCAATCGGGGATTGGCCGCACGGGAACGATGTGGGCGGTCGAGCACTTCGGCGTTGAGCCGGACATCCTCCTCGCGGGCAAGGGGATCGCGAGCGGCATGCCCCTCGGCGCGATGATCGCGAAGGACTCGGTCATGACGTGGACGAAGGGTACGCATGGGTCCACATACGGGGGGAACCCGCTCTCCTGCGCCGCCGCGATCGCGACGCTCGAAGTGATCGCGCAAGAGGAGCTGCTGGAGAACGCCGCCAAGGTCGGCGACCTCACGATGAACGGGCTGCGTGACATCCAGAGCCGCCACGACGCGATCCGCGAGGTGCGCGGGCTCGGGCTGATGATCGGGATCGAGCTGCCCGACCACGACGCGGCGGCGGCCGTCGAGCGAGGCACGTTCGAGCGCGGCCTGCTGATGCTCGGGTGCGGAGACTCGTCGATCCGGATGTCGCCCGCCCTCGGGTTCCGCGAGGACCAGGCGCGCGTGGCCCTCGAGCTCTTCGAAGAAGTCGTCGCCGAGACCGCCCCCGGCGCCGGGGCCTGAGGGGAGCGACGGCGGTGCTCGCGCTCGACTCGGTGACGTTCGACTGTGCCGATGTGATGCGCGTCGCGCGCTTCTGGGCCGACGCCCTCGGATGGGAGCTCGACCCGGAGTCCGAGCCCGACGGCGCGCGGGTCGTCCGAGATCCAGCCCGGCGTTCCGACAGCCTTTACTTCCAGCCGGTCCCGGAGCCGAAGGTGGTCAAGAACCGTCTGCATCTCGACCTGCGCGCCAGCGGGTCGATGGCGGCCGAGGTCGAACGCCTGGAAGGTCTCGGCGCCACGGTCGTCGGGCGGGTCGACGAGGAGGGCAGCTTCTGGACCGTGATGCAGGACCCGGAGGGCAACGAGCTCTGCGTGCTCCGCGGGCCCGAGGACGGTTGGACGCCCGACGCCTGATGGACGCCGGGACCGGATCGATGGAACGCGGATCAACGGCGGGATGACCAAGGTCGCCACGATGCGGGACGCCGTCGCGGACCTCGTCCGGGACGGCGACACGGTGGCGATCGAGGGGTTCACGCACCTGATCTGTTTCGCTGCGGGCCACGAGATCATCCGCCAGCGCAAGCGGGATCTCACGCTGGCCCGGATGACGCCCGACGTCGTCTACGACCAGATGGTGGGCGCCGGCGTCGCGAAGAAGCTGATCTTCTCGTGGCTCGGCAACCCCGGCGTGGGTTCGCTCCACGCGGTACGCCGCAGGATCGAGGATCGCGATCCGGCGCCGCTCGAGATCGAGGAGTACTCGCACTTCGGCATGGTCTGCCGGTACGTGGCGGGCGCCTCGAACCTGCCCTTCTTCCCGATCCGCAGCTACTACGAGTCCGACATCCCGGAGGTGAACCCGAAGATCGTCCCGATGACCTCCCCGTACGAGGACGGCTCCGAGGTCTTCGTGGTCCCTCCCCTGAAGCCCGACGTCACCATCGTGCACGCGCAGCGCGCCGACCGCGACGGGAACGCCCAGATCTGGGGACTCCTCGGCTGCCAGAAGGAGGCCGCGTTCGCGGCGGATCGGGTGATCGTGGTGGTGGAGGAGCTCGTCGACGGCGACGTGATCCGTCGCGATCCCAACAGGACGGTCATCCCGGGCATCGTCGTGGATGCCGTGGTGGAGGAGCCGTTCGCCTGCCATCCCTCGTTCGCGCAGGGCTACTACGACCGCGACAACGCGTTCTACCTCGCGTGGGACGCGATCGCGCGCGACCCGGCCACCCTCGAAGCCTGGCTCCAGGAGTGGGTCCACGGATTGGCGTCCCACGCGGACTACGTCGAGAAGTGGGGCGCCGAGCACTGGGAGTCGTTGAAGCCCGGTCCGGCGCTGTCCGGTGAGGTCGACTACGGGAGCTACGCGTGAGCGTGCCGTCGAGCGACGACGGCGGTGGGACGCGGTACAGCAAGAACGAATTGATGATCGCGGCGAGCGCACGGCTGCTCGCCGGCGTCGAGAACTGCTTCGTCGGCGTGGGGTTGCCGAACATCGTCTGCAACCTCGCGCAGCGCACGGTGGCTCCGGAGCTCCAGCTCGTCTACGAATCCGGCGTGTTCGGCGCCCGCCCCCGTCGGCTGCCGCTGTCGATCGGCGACCCGACGCTCGCAACCGGATCCACGGCGGTGACGTCGATGTTCGAGCTCTTCGCGTTCTACCTGCAGGCGGGGCTGATCGACGTCGCGTTCCTTGGCGGGGCGCAGATCGACCGGTTCGGCAACCTCAACACGACGGTGATCGGCGACTACGCTCAGCCGAAGGTGCGCCTCCCCGGTTCCGGAGGCGCCTGCGAGATCGCGATCCACGCCCGGAAGATCCTCGTCATCATGCGCCAGGCGGAACGATCGTTCGTGGAGAAGCTGCATTTCCGCACGTCGCCGGGTCACAGCGGCGATCCCGGGCACGACCGCGAGCGCGGGTGGTCGGGGAGCGGTCCGACGAACGTCGTGACCGACCTCGCGACCTACGCCTTCGACGAGGAGACGGGCGAGATGACCCTGCACACGATGCACCCGGGCGTCCGTCTCGAGGACGTGCGCGCGAACATGGCGTGGGACCCTCGCGTGGCGCCGGATCTCGCCGAGACGCCTCCGCCCACGGCGGACGAGCTCCGGCTCCTCCGTGAGGAGCTCGACCCCGGCCGGATCTACACGAAGTAGCCTGACCGACGTGAGCCACGTGTTCTCGCGGGCGACCCGAGACCTGCCGACGGCGGTGTCCGCGGAGGGCGCCTGGATCACCGACGCCGACGGCAGGCGCTACCTGGACGGCGCGGGCGGGGCGATCGTCGTGAACGTCGGCCACGGCGTGGCGTCGGTGATCGCCGCGATCGGCGAGCAGCTGGAGCGGACGCAGTACGTCCATCCCACGGCGTTCACGACCCGGGCGGTCGAGGCCTACGCGGAGGAGGTCGCCGGCATCCTCCCGATGGACGACGCGCGGATCTACCCGGTGTCGGGGGGCTCCGAGGCCGTGGAGACGGCCGTGAAGATGGCTCGCGCCTACCACCTCGCGCAGGGCCGGGGCGGGCGCTCGATCGTGATCGGACGGCGGGGCTCGTATCACGGGAACACGCTCGGCGCCCTGGACGCCTCCGGCAAGGCGCCGCTCCGCAAGCCCTACACGCCCTGGCTGGGCCGGTTCCTCCACGTCTCGGCCGCCTACGAGTTCCGCTGCGAGAACCCGCAGCACCCACACGGGTGCGGGGCGTGGCAGGCCGCGGAGCTGGAGAAGATGATCGCCTCCTACGGCGAGGACACGGTCGCGGCGTTCATCGCCGAACCGATCTCCGGTGCAACGCTCGGCGCGGCGGTCCCGACCGACGACTACTGGCCGGCGATCGCAGAGGTCTGTCGGGCTCACGACGTGGTGCTGATCGCGGATGAGGTGATGACCGGCTTCGGCCGGACGGGGAGATGGTTCGGGATGGACCATTGGGACATCCGGCCGGACATCCTCACGGCGGGGAAGGGGACCACGAGCGGCTACGTCCCGTTCGGGTTCGCCGCGGCATCGGGCCGGTTGCACGAGACGATCGTCGGCGGTCCGGGGTTCGTCCACGGGTTCACGTGGTCCCACAACGCCGTCGGCGCCACCGCGGGCCTCGCGGTCCTCGGCGAGCTGAAGGCGGGCCTCGTCGATCGCAGTCGGGAGCTCGGCGCGCGCCTCCTGGACGAGCTCCGGACCGAACTCGCGGACGCGCCCGCCGTCGGAGACGTCCGCGGCCTCGGACTGCTGATCGGGATCGAGCTCGTGCGGGATCGCGAGTCGAACGAGCCGTTCCGGCGCGCCGACAGAGCCGCCGAGCGCGTCCTGGAGGCGGCCCGCGAGTCCGGGCTGCTCCTCTACTCCTCGACCGGCCACGTCGACGGGACGAATGGCGATCTCGTGGTGCTCGGGCCGCCGCTCTCGCTCTCCGACGAGGAGGCCACCCTCCTGCTCGAGCGGACGGTTGCGGCCGTTCGCTCCGTCCCGTGAGCGGCGACGCCGCTCTGGTCCGGTGCCCTGGGGCGCGGATCTACGACCACGGCCCCGGTCATCCGCTCCGGCCGGACCGGGTGCTCCTGACGTGGGATCTGATCGCCGCCACGGGACTGGACCGGCGCGACGGCGTGGAGGTGCTCGCGTGCGAGCCGGCGTCCGACGACACCCTCCGGCTGGTGCATACGAAGGAGTACCTCGAGGCGACGAAGCTTGCGGGAAGCGGGGAAGGGGGCGACTGGTCCCGCTTCGGTTACGGGCCGGGAGACAACCCGATCTTCGACCGGATGCACGAGGCCGGCGCCCTGGTCGCGGGTGCCTCGGTGGAGGCAGCCCGCGCCGTCTGGAGCGGCGACGTGCTGCACGCCTTCAACGCCGCGGGCGGTCTCCATCACGCGATGCCCGCCCGTGCGAGCGGCTTCTGCGTCTACGACGATCCGGCCGTCGCGATCGCGTGGCTCCTCCGAGAGGGGGCCGCGCGGATCGCGTACGTGGACGTCGACGTCCACCACGGCGACGGTGTCCAGGCGATCTTCTGGGACGAGCCCCGGGTGCTGACGATCTCGATCCACGAGTACTTCCCCGGGATGTTCTTCCCCGGCACCGGTGCGGCGTCCGAGCGGGGTGGCCCGGGCGCGGAACGGTCCGCGATCAACGTGCCGCTTCCCCCGGAGACGGGCGACGACGCGTGGCTCGATGCGTTCCGAGCGATCGTTCCGGTCGCCGTCGAGCGGTTCGCACCGGATGTGCTGGTGACCCAGCTCGGGTGCGACACGCACGCCACCGATCCGCTCGCCCAGCTCCGGCTCACCACGCGCGCCTACCGTGGATGCGCCGAGGAGCTCCACGCGCTGGCGCACCGGGTCACCGCCGGGCGCTGGGTCGCGACCGGGGGCGGCGGCTACCAGTGGGCCCGCGTCGTCCCGCGCGCCTGGACCATCGCGTTCGCCGAGATGGCCGGCGCGCTCGCCGAGCTCCCCGACGAGCTCCCCGAGGCGTTCATCGAGCGCGCGGAGCGGCGGTGGGGGGATGAGATCCCGGCGACGTTCTCGGAGCCCGATCTCGGTCCCGGCCGTGGCGACGACCAGGCGAGGGCGGCCGCCGACGAGGTCCGCCGCCTCGTCCTGGAGCCATGAGCGCGCGGACGAAGCTCGTCTGCACGCTCGGGCCGGCGAGCGCGACGCCCAAGATGGTGCGGGGGCTGGTCGAAGCGGGTGCGTCGGTCTTCCGGATCAACTGCTCGCACGGCACGCGCGAGGACCATGCCCGCAGCGTCTCGATCGTGCGCGAGGTGGAGGGAGCGACCGGCCGCTCGCTCTCGGTCCTCGCCGACCTCCCGGGGCCGAAGGTCCGGCTCGCGGACGTGCACCCCGACCCGTTCGTGTTCCGGACCGGCAAGGCGTTCGAGATCCGACCCGGCGGGCCTGGCGACGCGACGGGGGCAGCAACCTCTTACCCGGGGCTCGCGGGTGACCTCCGGGTCGGCGACCGCATCCTGCTCGCGGACGGCGCCGTCGAGCTCACGGTCACCGGGACGGAGGGTGACCGGGTCCAGACCGAGTGCGTGCGCGCCGGCGCGGTCCGAAGCAACCAAGGGGTGAACGTGCCCGCCGAGCGACTGAGCCTGCCGCCGGTGACCGAGAAGGACCGGGAGATGCTGAGCCACGTGCTCGACCTCGGCGTCGATCTCGTCGCGCAGTCCTTCGTCAGGGATCCCTCCGACATCGAGGAGCTCCGCGCGGCGATGGGGGACCGGCCCGTTCCGATCGTGGCCAAGATCGAGACGCGCCCGGCCGTGGAAGGCTTCGAGCAGATCCTCGACGTCGCGGACGCGGTGATGGTCGCTCGTGGTGACCTGGGGGTCGAGCTGCCGATGGAGGAGATCCCCCTCGTGCAGAAGCGACTGCTCAGGGCAGCCAGGGTCTCGGACCGACCCGTGATCGTGGCAACGCAGATGCTGGAATCGATGATCCGGTCGCCGCGGCCGACCCGGGCGGAGGCGAACGACGTGGCGTCCGCGGTTCTGGACGGCGCCGACGCGATCATGCTCTCGGGCGAGACCGCGATCGGCGAGTTCCCCTTCGAGGCGGCTTCGGTCGCGACCCGGATCGCGCGAGCCGTCGAGTCCCAGGGCGCCGAGTACCGGGCCGCGCAGCCACCGTGCATGCACTCGGGTGAGGCGGCAGCGGTGGCCCACGCCGCCGCGTCGATCGTCCAGGGTGACTCCGACGCGGTCGCGATCACCTGCTACACGACCACGGGCCGAACGGCGGCGTTGCTCTCCGCGGAGCGCCCCCGCGTGCCGATCCACGCGTTCATCCCGGACGCGGGCGTCCGCCGGGCCAACGGGCTGCTCTGGGGGGTGGAGACGCACGGCGCGGACCGGCCGGACGACACGGACCAGATGATCTCGATGATGGATGAGCGACTCCGTGCAGCCGGTCTCGCATCCGAAGGCGACACCGTGGTGATGGCGGCGTCGATGCCTGCAGGTCGGACCACCACGAACATGCTCAAGGTCCACCTGGTCGGCTCGCTCGACGCTTGAGCAGTCTCGAGGCTAAGCGCGAGAGCAGGCAGGGGAGCAAGAGAGCGCAAGCGGGCGGTTGTGCCGGGTTCGGAGGACGCCTAGCGTGAACGGGCGATGGCCCTCCGCTCTCCGAACGAGATCCCCGGCCGCCCCTCGAGCGTGCTCGTCCCGACCTACAGCGACAACGAGCATCCGGGCACGAAGGCGGAGCAGCGACGACTCGCGGTCGAGTGGCGACGTCGGCACCCGCAGTGGTGGAAGCGGCTGCTCCGCCTGAAGTCAACTCCCCCCGCCGACTGAGTCCTCTCCCTCGTTGGGGGGCTCGCCCACGTCGGGCGCGCCGATCCCCTCGAGCAGCTCGTGGAGCAGGAAGCCGAGGAACTGATACACGCGGTAGGTCTCGTGCCGGGGATCATCCGCGGGGAAGTCCTCATCGGTCGCTTCCTCTGTGATCTCGATCCGCGTGCCGAGCACCAGTCGCAGATCGT
>CBHFMJ010000014.1:0-19546 GCA_965994715.1 uncultured bacterium
GGCCGCCCGTCGGGCCGCGGCCCCCGAGCGCGGCCGCGCCGCACCGGGCGGCCAGCCGCAGCGCCTCGGTCACCTCGAGACCTGCTCCCAAGCCGTACGTGAGTCCGGCGTGGAACGAATCGCCGGCTCCGTACGTGTCGATGATCGGGCCGAGAAGCGGGGCTGGTTCGAAGCGACGTCGCTCGCCGTCCGACGCCGTGAACGATCCCCCCTTCGCTCCCTCCGTGAGCACGACGAGGTCGGGCGGCGCATGGGCCAGGACCTCGGGGTCGTACCGCTCGTGGACGTCCGAGGCGCTCCCGACCACAGCGTCGGCTCGAACGCCCGACGCGGCGAGGACGGCCAGATGCCGGGTCGACACCACCATCACCCGAGCCACGCGGGCTCGACGGAGCGCTTCCGCATCGCCCGCCGTCACATAGACGGCGCCGGCGTCGTCCAGGTGGTCCCACGCGAGACCGTCGGAACCGCGCGCTTCCAGCCGGGGCCCCAGCGTGGTGATCGTGCGCTCGCCGTCGCCGTCCACGAAACACAGCGCCTGACGGGTGGGATCCGGTCTCTCCTCGCCGTGGACGTGGACCCCTGAGGCCGAGAGCTCTTCGCGCGCGCGACGACCCACGCCGTCCCCGCCGAGCGCCGTGAACAGCTCGGACGATCCCGCGAGCTTCGCGAGCTGGACGGCGGACACGGCGCCGCCGCCGCCGGCTCCCCACCAGGTCTCTGTCGCATGCGCGATCGCGCCGGCGGTGGGCACCTGGTCCACGCGCGCGAACGTGATCCATTCCACGTGTCCGACGACCGCGACCTTCATCCCGCGCGTATCGTCCCAGGCTCGGCCCGGCGTACTGAAGGCACGAGGCCGGGAATATCCGACCTCGTTGGTAGGATTTGCACCTGCAAGAGGGACCGCGACTCGGCGGTCCCGCGAGCACCCCGAGAGGTCGATGGCAGAGCTCGACGGCGTCTTCTACAAGGAGATCGTGGAGCAGGGACTCCGCGAGTTCCCCAACGAGGCCTGTGGCGTGATCGCCGCGGGCGCGGACGGCGTGCCCGTGCACGTCTTCACGGCCACGAACATCGACGTCAGCAGCGTGACCTTCCGCATCGACGCCGAGGAACAGCTCCGGATCGAACGTGAGATCGAGGAGCGAGGCTGGGAGACGTGGGGGTACTACCACTCGCACACCCACACCGAGGGATACCCGTCGCAGACCGATCGAGACCGCTCGAAGCACGTCGTCGCGTTCTACCCGGACGTGAGGTTCCTCATCCTGTCCTTGGAGGATCGCGAAGCGCCCGTGCTCCGCTCGTTCTTCATCCGAGACGGCGAGGTCACCGAGGAGGAGCTGACGATCACGTGAGCGATGCGCGTCGGTTCACCGAGGATCAGGTCCAGCGGTACGCGCGCCACATCATCCTGCCGAACGTCGGAGGAGCCGGGCAACGGAAGCTGCTCGACGCGAGCGTGCTGGTGATCGGCGCCGGCGGACTCGGTTCGCCGATCGCGTTGTACCTGGCCGCCGCCGGCATCGGGAAGATCGGCATCGTCGACTTCGACGCCGTGGACGTCTCCAACCTCCAGCGGCAGATCCTCCACACGAACGCCGACGTCGGTCGCTCGAAGGTGGAGTCGGCGCTCGAGCACCTGCGTGCGATCAACCCGACGATCGAGGTGGTCGGGCACGACACGCTGTTGTTCTCGACGAACGTGTTCGACGTGATGGAGCCCTACGACGTGATCGTCGACGGGACGGACAACTTCCCCGTGCGTTACCTGGTGAACGACGCCACGCAGTTCCTCGGCAAGCCGCTCGTCTACGGCTCGATCTACCAGTTCGAGGGGCAGGCGACGGTCTTCATGCCGGGCAAGGAGACGCCGTGCTACCGGTGCCTGTTCCCGACGCCGCCGCCGCCCGGCACCGTGCCGTCGTGCGCTGAGGGCGGGGTGTTCGGCGTGCTGCCCGGCGTGGTCGGGTCGATCCAGGCGACCGAGGCGATCAAGCTGATCACCGGCGAGGGCGAGACGCTCGAGGGACGGCTCCTCCTCTACGACGCGCTCGACATGAGCTTCCAGGAAGTGAAGATCCGCTGGGACGCCGACTGCCCGGTGTGCGGCAAGGAGCCCACCATCACGGAACTGATCGACTACGAGCAGTTCTGCGGTGTTCCCGCCCGGCCCGACTAAGGAGTCACGACCAGATGTCCGTTCAGGTGAAGCTGCCCACGATCCTCCGCAAGCACGCGGGAGGAGAGCCCAAGGTGAGCGCCGAGGGCTCCACGCTCCGCGACGTGCTCGACGACCTCGAGACGAGATACCCCGGCATCACGAAGAACGTCCGCTCCGACGACGGCGGCCTTCACCGGTTCATCAACGTGTACCTGAACGACGAGGACGTGCGCTACCTCGGTTCCCTCGAGACCGAAGTGGGGGAGGGCGACACCGTTTCGATCCTCCCGGCCGTCGCCGGGGGTTAGGAAGCCGTTCCTCCGGTCGTTCCCACGGGGCGGAACAGAAACCATCTGCCGGGCACTCCTTCAGCTCGTGTTCCCCACGATCCTCGAACTCGAGGCCGGAACCGGCGACGAGATCCTTCACCGTGCTCGAAACGAGGACCTCGGAGGGACGTGCGGCGGCGCCGACTCGAGCGCCGATGCTCACCGCGACTCCGCCGACCTTCTCATCGATGACCTCCGCCTCACCTGTGTGCAGACCGGCCCGGATCTCGATGCCCAGCGGTTTCACGGCCTCGACGATCGCCTGCGCGCAGCGCACCGCCCTTGCGGGACCGTCGAACGTCGCGAAGAACCCGTCGCCGGCGGTGTCGACCTCGCGGCCTCGATAGCGTCCGAGGAGCGCCCGGACCACCTCGTGGTGGCGTTCGACCAAAGCCTTCCACGCCTCGCCCGTCATCGACGTCGCTCTCTCGGTCGATCCGACGATGTCCGTGAACAGGACCGTCGCGAGGACGCGGTCGATCTCCGCCGCCTCGGCGGAGATCGACGTGAGGAACCCGTGGATCGCTCCGAACGCCTCGTCTACGTCACCGGCCACGAGGGGGTAGTCCTTCCCCGAGAGCTCGCCGTACCGCGCGCCCGGGATCCGATCGGCGAGGTACCGAGAGCGCTCCGCCGTGTCCGCCTCAGGCCGGCAGATCACGAGCGTCGGCGCCTGGATCGCGCCAAGGACGCCCCGGACGTCGGTCGCGTACCAGATGTCCTCGAACTCGACGGCAGCCGCAGGGGATGCAGAGACCCTCTCGGCCTTCGCCCACCTTCGGACGGCCTCCTCGTCCTGGACGAACGAGGGTGTTTCGTCCTCCATCCATCTCCTCGCGTGCTCCATCGTTCCCCACGTACGCTCGATCTGCTCCCGTTCGGCCAGATACTCCTCGCGAGGCATCCCGAGTGGGTAGTCGGGTGCCCAGGCGTAGCGGGCAGCTGATCCGTAGAGGATCAGTGCCGACACGCGATCGGGGTGCGTGGCGGCGAAGAAGGCTCCCAGCGCCCCACCCTCCGAGTGTCCGAGCAGGGCCGCCTGGGTCGAACCGACCGCGTCGAGGACCGCCCGGAGGTCGTCGGCTCGCATGTCGAGGTCGGGCGTCTGCTGGCGGTCGGAGAGCCCGGTCCCGCGCTTGTCGAAGAGGATCAGGCGGGTGAATGAGGCGAGCCGGTCGACGAACGCAGCGCTCGCCCGATCCTCGAGCTCGACTTCGAAGTTCGCCGTGAACCCGTTGATGTACACGAGCTCGCTCGGACCATCGCCGCGGACCTGGAACGCGATGTGCACGCCGTCGACCGTCTTCGCGTACCGGGTCTCAGGATCCATCGACCCCTAGTGTCCGACCGGCGCGCACGGTGAGCAAGTCGACCCTTGGTCACCCCATCGCGTGGCCGCTGGGATAATCCGGCCGTGACGCGCCACGACGACATCTTGGGAGCGATCGGGAACACGCCGCTCGTCGGGCTGCCCTCGATGTCACCGAAGGCCGGCGTGCGGCTGTGGGCGAAGCTCGAGGGGAGCAACCCGACCGGCTCCACGAAGGACCGCATCGCGCTCGCGATGGTCGTGGCCGCGGAGGCGTCCGGCGTCCTCACGCCCGAGAAGACGATCCTCGAGCCGACCTCCGGGAACACGGGGATCTCGCTCGCGATGGTCGCTCGCAGGAAGGGCTATCACCTCACCGTGGTCCTCCCCGACAACGCGAGCCAGGAGCGGCTCGGTCTGCTCCGGTTGTTCGGCGCCGAGATCGTCTTCTCCGACGGCGACAAGGGCACGAACGGCTCGATCGAGGTGGCGCGCGCCCTCGCCGAGGATGCCGCGTACTACATGCCGTTCCAGTACGGGAACCCGGCGAACCCCAAGGCACACGAAGGGACCGGGCGCGAGATCGTCGCCGACCTCCCCGAGGTGACGCACTTCGTCGCCGGGATGGGAACCGGTGGCACGCTCACCGGCGCCGGTCGGGCGCTGCACGCGCACGATCCGTCGATCCGGGTCGTCGCCGCGGAGCCGGAGCTCGGCGATCTCGTCTACGGCCTGCGATCCCTCGACGAGGGGTTCATCCCGCCGATCTTCGATCCGTCCGAGGTGAACCGGAAGTTCCTCGTGCGCTCCGACGACGCGGTCCGGGCCACGCGCGAGCTGACGTCGCGGGAGGGCATCTTCGCGGGCATCTCGTCCGGCGCCGTGATCCACGTGGCCCAGCGGATCGCCGCCGAGGTGGACGGAGGCGACGTGGTCTGCCTCCTCGCGGACGGCGGGTGGAAGTACCTGTCGACCGAGGCCTGGGCCGAGGACCTCGCGACCGCGGAGAAGCAGGTCTCCGAGTCCCTGTGGTGGTGAGGTGAGCGACCCGCGTCCGATCGGCGTGTTCGACTCCGGCGTGGGCGGGCTCACGGTCGCGCGCGCGATCATCGATCTCCTGCCGCACGAGCCCCTGCTCTACGTCGGGGACTCCGCGCGCTTCCCGTACGGCTCCCAGCCGGTGGAACGGATCCGCACGTACGCCCTGGAGATCGCCGGGTACCTCGTCCGCCGGGACGTGAAGGTGCTCGTGATCGCCTGCAACTCGATCGAGGTCTCGGCGATCGGCGACATCGCGGTGACGGCGGACATCCCCGTGGTGGGCGTGGTGAACCCCGGGTCGCGGGCGGCGATCCGAGCCACACGCAACGGCATCGTCGGGGTGATCGGGACGGAGGCCACGATCGCGACGGGGGCCTACCAGCGGGCGATGGGATCCGCGGTGACGCTGCACGCCGCGGCGTGCCCCGCCTTCGTGGATCACGTCGAGCGAGGCGACACCAGCTCGCCCGCGTTGCGGGAGGCCGCGCAGGGGTATCTTGAGCCGCTCATGGACGCCGGGATCGACACGCTCGTGCTCGGGTGCACCCATTACCCGCTGCTCTCGGGTCTGCTCCAGCTCGAGCTCGGGCCCGACGTCGTCTTGGTGTCGTCGGCGGAGGAGACCGCGAAGGACGTGTACGGTGAGCTCGTGTCCCGTGATCTGCTCGCACCCGAGGGCGGACGCCCCGTGCACGAGTTCGCGACCACGGGCGATCCGGCCCGGTTCCAGGATCTGGCGGAGCTGTTCCTCGGGCCGGAGGTACGGGACCTCGGCGTGCGCCAGGTGACCGTGGAGGGCGCGTGGAGCTGACGGTCCTCGGCGCGCAGGGAACCTGGCCGGGCGCCGGCGGGGAGAACTGTGGCTACCTCGTCACCGAGGACGGCTACCACCTCCAGGTCGATGCCGGGACGGGGACGTTCGCCCGGCTGCAGCAGGTGGTCGGCGTCGACGAGGTGGGCGCGATGCTGATCACGCACGGTCACCCCGACCACTACGTGGACATCATCCCCACGTTCTACGCGCGGCACTACGGACGCCTCGGCCACCCGGGACTCCCGTTCTGGTCGCCCGGCGGGTTCACCGACATCGCCGCGTCGCTCGTCTCCGAGAACGGGCGCAACGTGATGGCCGAGGCGTTCGACTTCCAGACCGCGGTGGAGGGCGAGGTGTTCGAGCTGGGGCCGTTCCGGATCACGCCGTTCGAGATGCAGCACATCGGCGTGCTCTCGCTCGGGTACCGGATCGAGGCCGGGGGGGTCGTGCTCGCGTACACGGGGGACACGGGCCCGTGCGAGGCGGCGATGGAGCTCGGGCGCGATGCGGACCTGTTCCTGTGCGAAGCCACGTACCAGAACGCCTCGAAGCTCTATCCCTTCCATCTTTCGGCGGCGCAGGCGGGCGAAGTGGCGTCCGCTGCGGGCGTGGATCACCTCGTGCTCACCCACCTGACCCCCGAGCTCGATCATCGGGTCTCGATCCGGGAAGCGGCCGAGACGTTCGGGGGGCACCTCGACATCGCGGTGCCCGGGATGCTCCTCGAGGTCGGCCGATGAGCGCACGCCCCGACGGGCGCGCACCCGGCGAGCTCCGACCGGTCTCCTACGAGCTCGGGTACCAGGAGTGGGCGGCCGGATCCGTGCTGTTCTCGATGGGCAAGACCCGCGTCCTGTGCGCCGCCTCCGTCTCCACCGAGGCTCCCCGCTGGCTCCGCGGAACCGGCAAGGGGTGGGTGACCGGCGAGTACTCGATGCTCCCGGCGTCCACGAACGAGAGGTCGCCGCGCGAGGTGAACCGCGGCCGCCCCGGCGGCCGGACCCAGGAGATCCAGCGGCTGATCGGTCGCTCCCTCCGAGCCGTGACCGACCTCGGCCGGCTCCCGGATCGGACGATCACGGTCGACTGCGACGTCCTGCAAGCCGATGCCGGCACCCGGACGGCTGCGGTCACCGGCGGCTACCTGGCCCTCGCCCTGGCGCTCCGAGGGCTGTCCGACGCCGGGCTCGTGCCCGACGATCTCCTGATCGACAGCGTGGCCGCCGTGTCCGTTGGCCTCGTCGACGGGGAGCCGAGGCTCGACCTCTGCTACGAGGAGGACGCCGCCGCCGAGGTCGACTGCAACGTCGTGATGACCGGCTCGGGGACCCTCGTCGAGGTGCAGGGCACGGCAGAGGGAGCGCCGTTCGATCGGGCACAGCTGGACGACCTCCTCGACCTCGCCTCGGCGGGTGTGGTGGAGCTCACGAAGGTCCAGCACGACGCGCTCGAGCGCTGAGGTGGCGCTTCCTCCCCGTATCGCCATCGCGTCCCACAACGCCCACAAGCTGCGCGAGATCACCAGGATCTGCGCGGACTGGCCGGTCGCGTGGCTCACGGTCGAGAACCACGAGGGGCCCTGGCCCGAGGTGGAGGAAACCGGCAGCACGTATCTGGAGAACGCCCGCCTGAAGGCGGAGGCCGGGGCGGCCGCGCTCGGTTTCCCCGCCCTCGCCGACGACTCCGGTATCGAGGTGGACGCGCTGGGTGGCCGCCCCGGCCCCCGATCGGCCCGGTTCGCGGGCGAGGACGCCACCGACGAGCGCAACCTCCAGGAGCTGATCCGGGCGCTCAAGGGGGTGCCGGGGAGCGGACGCACGGCGCGGTATCGGTGCCTGGCCGTCCTCGCCTCTCCGGGCGGCGGGCAGGTCTCCGCCGAAGGGATCTGCGAGGGGCTCCTGCTCACGAAGCCTCGGGGGAGCAGGGGCTTCGGCTACGACCCGATCTTCGTCCCGGCGGGCTGGGACGACGCCATGGCCGAGCTCACGGATGAGGAGAAGGACCGGATCAGCCATCGGGGCCGGGCTCTCCGCGCGCTCCGAGACGTTCTCGAGGCGCCCGCGCACTCGTGAACGAGAGCGCTGCGGGCTGCTCCTGAGAAGGGCCGCACACCCGCTCGGGATACCCGACTCAAGGTAACCGGACGGGTGGCCGAAGCTTTCATCGTGGCGGACAACCAGCTGGCAGAGCGCCGTGTCCTGAGACAGACCGAGGGCTTCTTCGACGGGAAGTCCCCAGGTGTCACGCTCTTGCTCGGCGCCGCGTTCCTCGCGGTCGTCGGGGTGATGGATTACCTCCTTGGCCCCCGCCTGTCGGTCGCGCTCTTCTACCTGATGCCGATCGGCCTCGTGACGTGGAACCTCGGCCTGCGATGGGGTGCCGTGACCGTCGCACTGGCGACCGCTTCCGCGCTCTGGAGCGACCTGCTCTACCCGCAGTACGACCTGCTCCCGTGGTGGAACGCGATCTTCCGATTCGCGGCGTTCCTCTCGGTCGCCGTCCTGCTGGGGACCTTGCGCCGGATCATCGCCGCCCAGTGGGACCACCTCGACCGGGAGGCCGCCGTGACGAGCGGCCTCCGCGAGCTGAACGAGGTGAAGGACACGCTCCTGCACGCCGTCTCGCACGACCTGAAGGGCCCGCTCGCCGGGATCCTCGGGTCGGTCCAGACCCTTCACCGCGCCGAACAGATCGGGCTGACCGAGGACGAGCGCTCGACGATGCTCGACATGATCGAGCAGGGTGGCAAGAAGATGAATCGTCTCGTCGACGACCTGCTCGACCTCGACCGGCTCGACCGCGGGCACATCCAGCCCGAGCGCGCGCCGACCGACGTGAGCGAGCTGGCCCGCCGGGTCGCCCGCGAGCTCCCCGGTATGGAGTCGCACCCGATCCGCGTCGAGGCGTCGCCCGTGCTCGTCGATGTCGACGCCGCCAAGGTCGAGCGGGTGATCGAGAACCTCCTCGTGAACGCGCGACGGCACACGCCGGCGGGCACCGCCGTCCATATCCGGGTGCACGGCCGCTCGAACGGCATCGTGCTCGTGATCGAGGACGAGGGCCCCGGGATCCCCGACGACCTCAAGGAGGTGCTCTTCGAGCCGTTCCGCCAGGGCGCCGGCGCGGGTGGCCGTGGAGTCGGCATCGGGCTCTCCCTCGTCAAGAAGTTCGCCGAGCTGCACGGCGGGACCGCGCTGATCGAGGACGGCGAGCACGGCGGCGCCCGGTTCGTGATCACGCTGCCCGGGGACATCACCGAGCTACCCTCGGACGCTCGGCGCCTGCAGGCCGTCTAGCCCGCGATCCCAGGTCAGGTTCGCAGCGCCCTTCCGCGGTTCCGCTCGACGGCGAGCCCGCGACGGCCGCCGCTGCCCTCCGGCGCCACCTCGACCCGGATCTCTTCGAAGCCCGCGTCGGCCAGTGCTCCTCGGAGATCGTCCGGCTCCGGCATGCAGAAGAGCCACCGGATGCTCGACGCTCGCCGGGTGTCGTCGGCGCGCTCGAGCGCGTCGGCGAGGTCCGCGAATGGGGGATTCCGCTCGATCGGACCGGGGACCTCGACATCCACCTCACCGCCGAGCGCGAGGACCCGGTGCATCTCTCGAAGCGCGCGCCCGCGATCGGGCAGCAGCTGGAGGCCGTACCGGCACACCACTCTGGCGAAGGAGCCGTCGGCGAAGGGGAGCTCCCCCTCGTCCGGCGCCTCCTGCGTAACGCTGAGCGTGGACCGGCCGACCCGGATCGTCGTCAGGACGCCCGTCCGGGTCGGCTCGAAGGCGAGATCGAGCTCGCGGTGCTCGGTGGTTTGAGTCATGCAGCGGTGGGCATCGGCGCCCGACCGCCCGCGAAGCGAGCGGTCCGTTCCGCGATCCGCTTGGCGACGTACGCGTGGTCTCGTCCGATGCCCGGCAGCACCGTCGAGGACGCCGCGTACTGGAACGGGAGCCCGACGAAGAACAGACCCGCCTCCGAGGACACGACGCCGCGGTGGTGCCGGGGCATCCCGTCGCCGTCGAGGATCGGCAGATCGATCCATGAGAAATCGTTGTCGAACCCCGTGCACCAGATCACGTTCGCCACGTCGAGGGTTCGGCCGTCCGAGAGGATCGGCCGTCCGTCGCGCACGCCGGCTACGCGGAACACGCGCTCGACGCCTGCGGCGGCGAGGTCCTTCGGCTTGACCCGGACGAGTGGGTCACCCTTCCCGGCATGCTTCGCCATCGCCCGCCGCCCGATCGGGGTTCGGATCGTCAGCACGTGGTGGGCCACGAACCGGAACACCCGGAAGCCGATATGGCCGCGACGGCTGTCGATCGGAACGGGCACATGGCCGGTGTCGCGCCCGGAGAGCCACGTCGGCTGCTCGCGCACGACCTCCATGGCGATGTCGGCCCCCGAGTTACCCGCCCCCACGACGAGGACGCCGCCGGGCCGGAGCTGCGACGGCCGGAGGTACTCGCTGGAGTGCATCTGGCTGATCGAAGGGTCGAGCTCGCTGGCGAACGTCGGCACCCTGGCGACGCGATGCGGACCCGTTGCGACGACGACGTTGAGGGCCTCGAGGCGGGAGCCGCCCGCGCTCAACACGAACAGGTCGCCCTCACGTGTGAGCCGATCGACGTTGACGCCCGTGCGGACCTCGAGATCGAACCTCGACGAGTACGCCTCCAGGTAGTCGGCCATCTCGTCCTTGGTGGGGAAGGACCAGCCGGCGGAGGGGATCCGCATCCCCGGCAGCGCCGAGTACCGGGCGTACGTGAACAAGCGCAGCGAGTCCCACCGTGTCCGCCAGGCGTCGCCCACGCGACCGTGGGCGTCGAGGATCAACGGATCCTGGCCGAGACGCTTCAGGTGGTAGCCCGTTGCGAGGCCCCCCTGGCCACCACCGACGATCACCGTGTCGACGCGCTCCGTTCCCTCGATGTTCATCGCCCCTCCGTTCTCTCCGGATGCGACGACGGTAGGGTCGAGGGGAATCTCGGCGCATCGCCGGAACCAGCCAACCCGCGACCGCGGCCGTGTGGTGAGAACGCACCATCTTCGGCTGGTTCAGACCCCCGCCGGGCTTTGGCCGCAGCCGCGCTCAGGCGATGTCGTGCTCGAAGGCGAACGCGGTCGCCGCCGAACGGGAGGACACGCCCATCTTCACGAACATGTTCTGGAGGTGCCGCGCGACCGTGTGCTCGCTGATCACGAGCTCTGCGGCGATCTCGCGGTTCGACTTCCCGGCGGCCACCAGCCGCAGCACCTGCACCTCTCGGGGGGAGAGGCCGCCGGGGAGGGCATCGGTCCCCGGCAGGAGGGCGGTGGCGGCATCCCGGTCGGGGACGGCGCCCAAGCGATCGAACGCCGCGATCGCGGATCGGACTTCGAGGACGGCGTCGTCCTCGTCGCCGGCCGCGCGGAGCGCTCGTCCGAGCAAGACACGCGCTCGAGCGGCCTCGTAGGGGAGCCGGAGGTCTCTCCACGTGGCGCCCGCGCGGCGGAGGCCGGCGACGGCGGCCGGCGCGTCTCCTCGAGCGGTCTGCACGGCACCGGCCGCCGTCTGGGCCATCGCCTGGAGGATCGACGCGCCGGAGCCTTCCGCGAGCTCCGCCAGGTGATCGGCGGCGCCGGTCGCGGCATCCACGTCCGGGACCGCGAGGGCGACGTCGACGAGCGCTGCGAGGAGCCTGGCCTGCTGGAGGCGGCTCTCTCCGGGTGTGCCGACGGCCAGCGTCAGGGCCGAGAGCGCGGCGGCCACTCTGCCCTGCGAGAAGCGGAGGAGAGCCAAACCCGGCTGCGGATCGAAGCCGATCTCCCGGGCTCGAGCGAAGCACTCCTCCGCGCCGGCGAGATTGCCGATCCGGCGGCGGATCTCGCCCGTCTCGTAGAACGCCTGCGCCGCCCCCATCGGATCGAAGCCGATCAACTCCTCCGAGGCTCGCGTCGCCTCGGCCTCGGCCTCCGACCACGCGCCGCGGAGGCTCGCGACCTCCGCACGATCGATCCGACACATCCCCGGGAACGGCGACTCCGGCGGGAGCGACTCGCACCAGACACGCGCGGCTTCGCTCCACTGGTCCGCCCGCCGGACGTCCGCGATCTCCAGGCACGTGCCGATCACGTTGCAATAGACGATCCCCGTGAAGAACGGCGTGAGCTGGCCGGACACGACGCTCGCCATCGCCTCGTCGAGCAGCGCTACGCCACCGTCCGTCTCGCCGAGGAGGATCAGCACGATGCCCTGGGTATGGATCGCCATGGCCATCAGGTCGGGATCGGGGAACCGCCGGGCGATCTCCGTGGCGCGTTCGACGAGTTCCTGCGCCCCGGGTAGGTCGCCGCTGTACCGTGCGATGGTCGCCTCAACGATGAGCAGGAATCCGTGTCCGGCGCCCTCGGGGATCTCCTCGGCATGTCGCCGAGCCTTCATCAGCCACCCGGCGCCCACCGCGGGGTCCCCGCGGCCGAAGTGTTCGATGCTCAAGCGGGCCGCCATGGTGGCCGCGTGCTCGGGGTCGCCGGCCTCGACAGAACCTGCGTAGGCGCGCTGTCGGGCGGCGATCGATTCGCTCGGCTTCGAGAGCCACCACGCGGCGTCGGCGAGCTGCTCGTGCTCCCGGGGAGTCATGTCCGAGGGATCTCGCACCCGGAGGGCGTCGTACGTCTCCGCCCACGAGATCGGGCGCGCTGCCACGCGTTCTCCGTCGACGCCGGCGGTGGACTCTGGCACCGGGGTTCCCTCCGTCATCCGCGTTCGTGCGAAGCCCAGCTTAGGCTGCGCACCCTCCGGGCACGCACGCGGAGTCCACGCCGACCGGCGGTACTCTTCGGACGACGTTCCCCATCTTCGTGCTCCCGTTGGAGACCTGTTCGAGCCGATGGAGAAGGTAGCGACGATGAACGGAGGCCGGGGACTTCGCGCGTGGAGGGCGGATCTGCTCGGGGCTATCGCGCTGGGCGCCGCGTACTACCTCGCGGCGCAGCTCAGCCTCCAGCTCGCGCTCGTCGGAGAGAACATCACCCCGCTGTGGCCGCCGACGGGGATCGCGCTCGTGGGGTTCCTCCTCCGGGGGAGGCGCCTGTGGCCGGGTGTGGCGATCGCGGCGTTCGCCGTCAACCTGACGATCAGCGCCACTCCGTTGGCGGCCGCCACGACGGCGGCGGGGAACACGCTCGCCCCGCTGGCCGCCGCGATCCTGCTCGATCGGGTGGGGTTCCGCCCCCAGCTCGACCGGCTCCGCGACGCGCTGGCGATCGTGTTCCTCGCGGCGTTGGCGAGCATGCTGATCAGCGCCACGATCGGCGCCACCACGTTGCTCGCCTCCGGCGTGATCGAGGGGAGCGAGTTCCTCGCTGCCTGGTCGGTGTGGTGGGCAGGCGACGCGATGGGGATCCTCGTGGTCGCGCCGTTCCTCCTCACCATCACGACGATCCGCGAGCACCCGGTGCCCAGCGGGTGGAAGCTGGTCGAGGCGGCCGCGCTCGTCGCAGCGGTGATCGGAATCTCTTGGCTCGTCGTCGCCACGGGCCTGCCGATCATCTTCCTGCTGTTCCCGATCCTGGGGTGGGCCGCCTGGCGCTTCCAACAGCCGGGCGCCGCGCCTGCAGCGCTGCTCGTCTCCCTCTTCGCGACCTGGGCCGCGGTGGAGGGGCGCGGACTCTTCGACGACCTGTCCCTGTCGGGTCGGATGTTCACGCTGCAGGCGTTCAACGCCTCCGTCGCGTTCACATCGTTCTTCTTCGCCACCGTCGTCGGGGAACGCGCCCGCGCCCGTCTCGCACTCGAGGAGGCGGCCGCCGCGCTCGAGGAGCGGGTCAGGCAGCGAACGAGGGAGCTCTCGGTGGCACACGACCGCCTGGCGGAGGCGCAACAGCTCGCGCGTCTCGGCTCCTGGGACTGGGACGTCGGCACCGGCGAGATCCATTGGTCGGCCGAGATGTACCGGATGCACGGCATCCCGCCGGAGGAGGGCATCACGTTCGATCGAGCGATCGAGCTCGCGCTCCCGGAGGATCGTGCTCGCATCCAGGCGAACGTCGCCCGCGCCCTCGCGACCGATGGCGGCGAGGTCCCGGACATCGAGTACAGCATCGTCCGGCCGGACGGGGAGTCGAGGGTGCTGATCGGGAGGGCTCGCGTCGTGCGGGCGGAAGACGGGTCGGTTCTCCGCATGATCGGCACCGTGCAGGACGTGACGGAGCGGCGGGAGCTCGAGCGGGAGCATCGCATCGCGGAGACGTTGCAGCAGGCCTTGCTCCCGGATCGCCTCCCGCGCCTCGTCGGGATCGGCCTCGCGGCTCGCTACGTGGCGGCCGAGGAGGGCTCTGCTGCGGGAGGTGACTGGTACGACGTGATCGAGCTTCCCGGCGGCAGCATCGGGCTCGTGATCGGCGACGTGGCGGGCCACGGGACGGAGGCGGCGAGCGTGATGGGGCAGGCACGGATGGCCGTCAGGGCATTCAGCCTCGAGGGGCACCCGCCGGACGTGGTGGTGGGGCGCGTGCACCAGCTCCTCCGGTCCCTCTACGACGGCGGGCAGATGGTCACGATGCTCTACCTCGCCCTGAACCCCCTCACGTGGGAGGCGACGATCGTGAACGCCGGTCACCCGCCACCGCTGCTGATCGATCCATCCGGCGGAGCGACGTACCTGGAGAGCCCGACCGGTCTGCCCGTCGGACTCAATTGGAACCTGCCGTACGAGGAGTCGATCGCGCTCCTGCGGCCGGGGGCGACGCTCGTGCTCTTCACGGACGGGCTCGTCGACCGGAGGGACGTCGACGTGCAGGTGGGACTCGAGCGTCTCCGCGCGGTGGCGGCGGATCCGGGCGATGGCGACCTCGACGAGATGTGCGGCGCCCTCCTCGAGCGCCTCGTGCCGCCCGACGCCTCCGACGACGTGGCGATCCTCGTCGCCCGGCTGGAGCCCGTTCGGGACCGGCTCTCGCTCACGATCCCGGCCGACCCGGAGAGGCTCGGCGCCGTCCGGCGCAACCTCGGCCGATGGCTCTCCGGGCACCAGGTGCCGAAGGAGGATGCCGACGACGTGATCCTCGCGAGCTCGGAGGCGTGCGCGAACTCGATCGAGCATGCGTACGGGCCGGGGGAGGGATCCGTGGACATCGATGCCGAGGTGCACGACGGCGAGGTCACGATCGTGGTCCGCGACAAAGGCCGGTGGAGGGCGCCGAGCAACGGCGATCGCGGGCGCGGACTGATGTTCATCGAGGCGTGCACGGATTCCTACACACTCACACGAGGCGATGCCGGAACGGAGGTTCGGATGCGGCGGCGGGTCGGTCGGTCCCGGACCGCATGAACGACCTGGCGGCGTTCACGGTCGAGCGCGACGACGCCGTCGTCGTCGGGGCGCTTTCCGGGGAGGTCGACATGTCGAACGCCGCCCTGCTGGAGCGGGCGATCACGGAGGCCGTGCCGAACAGCGCGAGGGGCCTCGTGCTCGACCTGTCGGCCCTCTCCTACATCGACAGTTCCGGCGTCCGGCTCGTGCTCTCGCTCGCCGGGAGCCTCAGGTGGCGAGGAAAGGAGCTCGTGATCGCGGCGCCCGAGGGATCATCGTGCAGACGTGTGCTCACCCTCGCGGGGATCGAAAGTTCCGTCGCGCTCGAAGCGACCGAGGAGGCCGCGCTCGCTCGATTCCCGGCGAGCTGACGGTGCATATCGGAGGTCGCCGTCGCGGTGGGATCGAGGCCGGGGCTCAGGACCCCGACCCGTCGGGGAGATCGATCTCGAACCAGACGTCCGTGCCCGCGCTGTCCCGATCCACACTCCAACGAGAGGACAGTCGCCGGAGGAGATCGAGCCCCCAGCCACCCTCATCCGACCGGGGGACCATCGCCTCCGGATCGAAACCCGGACCCCGATCCCGCACCGTGATCCGCAGGATCCGTGGGTCGACCGACACGGTGACCTCGATCTCGTCCTGATCATCGAGGCCCGCATGCCGGACGGCGTTCGTGACCAGCTCGCTGGTGAGGAGGATCGCGTCGTCGACGATCCGGCTCGGGACCGGCCCCACGCTGTCCCGAACGAATCGGCGGGCCTCCACGAAGGCTGTGGCGTGCGACGATACGACCCGGGAACTGGTGGACACTGGCCTCCTTCCCGTGAGGTCGGCGGCATCGGTGCGGGGTGACCGCTCCCACGGCCCCTTACCCTTCCGGCGAGGCCCCCGAACATCGTGGACTGAGTGACCGAGATGGTGGCACGGACGGCATCCGCGACGAAGCGCGTGACGGAGTCCGCCTGTATCTCGAGGATGACGGCGGTGGGGGCACCCCTGTTCTGATCCTCGGTGGATTCCTCGATCCGATCGAGCTCGTTCGCCGGGCCCCTATCGCGCGGGCGCTCGCGGCATCCACCGATGAGTTCCGGCTCATCTTCGTCGATCATCGGGGTCATGGGCGGAGCGACAAGCCACACGACGCCGATGCGTATGCGATGCCACTTCGCGTCGCGGACGTCGTCGCCGTGCTCGACGAGCTGCAGATCCGGCGGGCGCATCTCCTCGGCATCTCGTGGGGCGGTCGGCTCTGCTTCGGGATCGGCCAGCACGCACCCGAGCGTGTCCGTTCATTGATCGCCATCGGTCAGCATCCGTACGAGATCGATCGGGACGGCCCCCTCGCGCGTGTGGTCGGGGACGCGTTGGAGGCGTCGAAGCAGCGAGGGGTCGAAGCCCTCGTCGAGGCCTTCGAGGCGATCGCGGGGCGCTACCCGGATCACGTGCGATCGACGTACCTCGCCTGTGACGCGGAGGCGATGCGAGCGGCATGGGAGGAGGCCGTTGCGGAAGGGCCCGTGGGCGAAGACCTGGGCTCGTGGACGGTGCGATGTCTCATCTGCGCGGCGGAGGACGACGCAGACTTCTTCGAGGACGCTCGACGCGCGGCCTCCGAGATCCCCGACGCGGAGTTCGTCGCGATCCCGGGAACCGATCATCTCGGCGTGGACACCGCTCGCGTCGATCCGGTCCTCCCCGCCGTGTTGCGAACGCTCCGCGATCCGAACTGAGGCCACGCCGTGACCTACGTCACGGGAGCGAGAAGGTTCCTCTTCCCCTCGAACGCGAACAGCAGCAGGTCGACCATGCGGAACGTCGTGTTGTCGGGACCGAGCGTCGGGCGCCAGCCGGGCTCGCGAACGATCGAGATCGTGCTTCCCTCCATGGCTCGGTGGAACGTCTCTGCCACGATGCGGGCGCCGACTCCTTTCAACCGCCCCTGGTTCAGCTCCGCCTCCCGCAGGATGTAGAACCACAGCGGAGTATCCGCCAGGAGCGCCGTCCGCTGTGCCTGGGTGAGCCCTTCGAGCGTGGCGCCGTTCAGGCCGTTCCGGATCTGCGGGGTCGTGAGCTTGGTCAGGGTGACGCCCTTGTTCTTCAGGAACGCGGCCATCTGCTGACCGGTGGCGAGCTTCACCATGTTCGCTCTGGTGAGGTTGCGGAACGCGAGGTTGTCCTCGCCGTTGGGGAATCCGGGGAGGTTCGCCAACGGGTTCGTCAGCGTGGTGTCGATCCGCATCGCTCGGTTGAACTTCGCCTCGGGAACAGCGAGGTCCGCCCTGCCGGCTTCGTTGAAGTCGTAGAGACGCCGGAAGTCCGCGATCCAGCTGCTCGGAAGTCGCGACCCGCCGCCCAAGGTGCCGCTGCCGGCGGAGAACGTGAAGAGCAACTCGAGCGTGCCGAAGCCGTTGTCGAAGATGTTGTTCCAGTCGTACTCCCTGCGGATCATGGAGTGACCGAGCCGGAAGGCGGCCACGGAGAACTCGATCGGCATCGTCGGGACATCGGTGGCCGGCACACCGACCTCGAACGCCTTCCTCCCGCTATTGAACACGTTGTTCACGACGCCCGCCGCGCAGATCCGTGGCAGGTAGTCCGTGCGGAGCATCCATTGGTAGTGCCTCGTGACCTTCGCCCGCGCCTTCAGGAAGCGGAGACCGGGAGGCACGGATGCCGGAAGCGTGTCTACGACCCGGTTGTGGAAACGGATCATCGCGAGGTGCGTCTGGGCGACGGCGAGGTTCTCATCGTTCCTGGGGTCCGGGATGATCGCCTTCCGCTTCGCCTTCGCGGTGGTGCCGGCACCTCGGGGGAGATCGAACCCTTCCATCCCGGGGAGACCCTCCGCTGCCAGGGTCTTCCCCATCTTCAGGTGGATGCCGTCCGCCTCGTAGAACTTCTCCGATGCCGGATCTGCGGGACCGGCGCCGTAGAGCGAGTCGAGGTCGAGGCTGGGCGAGCGCGCCTGGAGGAGCTCGGCGGGGGAGACGTCCTCGCCGAGCATCACGCTCGTCTTGTCGAACGTGAGATCGTGGTCGACGAACTGGCCGAGATACGTGAACCCGGCCGGGATCTGGGAGTCGCCGCCGCCGCCCACGGCGATCGCCTCCGACAGCCTCCGCCGGCTCGGTTCCGGGAGCTGGCGCCCCGCTCCGCTCGGGCCCATCCTTGAGAAGCGGAAGGGCGGGACGAGCGCCTCGTCAGCGGGCGCGACCGTGCGGTCCCTTCCCCCGACGGTCTCGCCGAGAAGCCCTTCACCGATGACGAAATAGCTCTCGGAACCATGCCTCTCCACGGCTGCCCTCCGTTCTTCGGATCGAGGTGGGTGATCACATGATCGCCCCTCTCGAATGACGACCGTAGCGCCGTGCCCGGAGGCGTCTATCCGCCATCGAGGGTCGCATGGATGAGCTAGTGCGGACCGCGTAGTCCTCCGCACCCATGCATGATCACCGGCTCCCGACGACAGAGCGGTGCGAGAGGGGAGATTCGAACTCCCACGGCCTTTCGGCCACCGGATCCTAAGGTTGCTCGCGCTGCGCACGGATCCCGGCTCTACGTGTCGTTATGTGTCGTTTCGTGCGTTCCAGTGCCCACGTGTGTCGTCCTGTCGTGAGCAAGCTGTGAGCAGGACGTCCTTTGGGAGACTCGTCCGTCCGGCGTCGTCGGAGCAGGAGAAGGTCGACTCCATGTCCCGTGGCTAGACCGGAGATGCCGGTGGATCTGGGCGCGACCGTCTTGCCGCGCCAGAGATCGTGTCAGAGGATCCGTCGGAGCGGCGTTCGGGTCACGAGCGACCAGGCGAGGGCGAACGAGCCGACGATCCCGAGCGTCGCCACGACGAGCGCCTTGATATCGCCGGGCAGATCGAACGGTCGGAGCGCCAGCGCGAGGCCGAAGAGTACGGGACCCTGCAACATGAACGCGGCGTAGGAGCTGCGGGTCATCGCGCGGCGCACCGGCCCGGATCGGTTCAGGTGCCGCTGAGCGGCGGCCAGTACCCAGATCGGCCCCGCGACCACGAGCACGCCCTCCACGATCGCCGTGATGAGGGCCGGAACTTGCCACCCGCCCAGGAACGCCTCCTCGTCGATGCCGAGTGGCTCGGCGGACAGCACCGCGATGAGCATCACGAGGGTCGCGATCAGGGTCGCGATCCCGCAGCGCCAAGCCAGCGCCTCCGGGACCGGCCTGAGCCACCCCCTCCGAGCGGCGACGACGCCCAGGCCGAACGTGACCACGCACGCGGGCCACTGCCACAGGTGCAGGTTCAGAGGCTGTCCGCTGTCGATCGGAAACACGAGCCGGACGAGGAAGGTCGAGGCGGCCACCGCCGCAGCGAGGATCAGCAGTTGACGACCCCCAAGCGAGCCGCTCGAGAACACCGGTCGCGGGACGCGCGTTCGCCACACGACGTAACCGAGCGAGTAGATCAGGAGGACCCCAACGAACCACATCGGCCCGTTGTCGAGCACCGGGTCGGTGTCCCCCAGGTAGTCCCAGTACGAGCCGCGATGCAGGTACGGCTCGAGCAGCGCGAACTCGAAGAGCGGCCACAGCAGGAGCGTGTAGACGGCGAGCACGATGATCGCGTGC
>CBHFMJ010000015.1:0-19045 GCA_965994715.1 uncultured bacterium
CGATGTCTCCCGTCTGGTGGAGGAGGCGATCGCCAGCTATCGGGACATGCACGATATAGAAGCAACCATCGAGGTCGATGCAGATCCGTCCGTCACGGCTTCCGTCGATCCCGTGCAGTTGCGTGCAGCCGTCGTGAACCTCATCCGGAACGCGACCCTCTATTCGGGTCGCGACTCGGTCGTGCGTGTGCACGTCGCGCGCGAGGGTGCGGCCGTCCGGGTGTCCGTTCGCGATCAGGGGCCCGGCATCCCGCGGGAGGAGCGTGCCACCATCTTCGATCCGTTCGTCCGCGGGCGGGAGGGCTCGAGGATCCGGGATGGAAGCGGTCTCGGATTGTTCATCACACGTCGCGTGGTCGAAGCACACGGGGGTCGGATCTGGGTCGATCCCGACGACGAGGGCTCCACGTTCCACGTGCTGCTACCGGTAGATGGGAGGGAACTCCAACGGTCCGCATCCTGATCGTCGAGGATCACGTCCTGTTCGCCGAAGCGATCAGCGCCACGCTGCTCGAGGCGGGGATGGAGCCGGTGGGCCTCGCCACGAGCGGCGGGAGCGCGCTCGAGTACCTCGAGCGGGACCGGCCCGACGTGGTCTTGCTCGACCTCGGCCTCCCCGATCGCAGCGGCCTCGCGGTCGGACGGGAGATCCTGGAGGGCTGGCCGGAGGCGAAGCTCGTGGCCCTGACCGCCCTCGACGATCAGAAGACGGTCGAGGCAGCACAGGTCGCAGGGTTCTGCGGCTACCTGTCGAAGAACCTGCCGGTCAGCCGATTCGTCGCCTCGATCGAGGCCGTGGCCGCCGGGCAGATGGTCTTCCCCCATCGCGCGGCATCTCGGCGCACGCACAGCCCCACGAACGACAGCGTATGGCTTCTCGTGTCGCAGCTGACCGCCCGAGAGCGAGAGGTGCTCGAGCTCCTTGTCGAGGGCGCGGACGGAGCGATGATCGCGCGCCGCCTCGGCATCAGCCGGAACACGGTCCGCACGCACGTCCAGAGCATCCTGACGAAGCTCCAGGTGCATTCCCGCCTCGAAGCGGCCACGTTGGCGGTGCGGCATCGGGTGGTCCCCGTTCCGTCCAACGTGGACGTGGATGTGGCGGCGCCCCTCGACAGAGTCTGAAACATCGGTGGCGCAGGCCGTCTCCTCCGCGGCTCATGCAGATGACGTAGAGCGGGTACGTCGTCCGGTGCGTGCCCGGGGAGCGATCTCGCGGGTACGGTGCTCGCATCAGGTCTGACCGAAGAGAGAGTGTGGGTTGAGCGAGCCTTCCGGGACCATCCGCGTGTTGCTGGCCGACCGGCATGCCCTCTTCCGTGAGGCCGTCCGGGCGGTCCTCGAAAGCGAGGACGAGATCCATGTGATCGGTGAGGCCAGCACCGGACCCGAGGCCGTCTCGGAATCGGAGCGGACGCTCCCGCACGTCGCGATCCTCGACGCGGACCTCCCGATGTCCAACAGCCCCCAGACCACGGCCGCGATCAAGGCGAACGCTCCGGACTGTCACGTCCTGGTGTTGAGCGCCCGCGAGGACTATCGGGGCCTCGTGGAGGTCCTGGATGCGGGCGCGAGTGGCTATCTCACCAGGGAAGCTCCTCTCGCGGACCTGATCCATGCGACCCGAGCGATCCATCGTGGCGACACGCTCGTTCCTCCGACGATGCTCGGCCCGCTGCTCACGGGACTCCTCCGGCGGAAGCGCGACCACGACGAAGCGTTCGAGCGGATCACCCGATTGACCGTGCGAGAACGAGAGGTGCTGGCGCTCCTCGCCCAAGGGTCGGACAACGATTCGATCGCCCGAGCCTTGGTGATCAGTCCGCAGACGGCCCGGACGCACATCCAGAACATCTTGGGGAAGCTGGGAGTGCACTCGAGACTCGAAGCCGCGGCGTTCGTCACGCGCAGCGGGATGTTGCAGAACCTCGTCCGAACGGAGGGTGTGAACGCCTGAACGTCAGGCGGGGGAGGGGAGCGTCTCCCCCCTGCCCGACGGCTCCGGCTCTTCGTCCCGGCGGATCCATCCGATCGTCTTGGCAAGGCCCTCGCGGAGGGAGATCTGCGGCGTCCACCCCAGGCGATCGCGCGCGAGGGATGTCTCGGGGCGACGATTCTCGGGGTCGTCCACCGGGCGTTCCGTGTAGACGATCGGAGACCGGGCGCCCGTGAGCGAACGGATCAGTTCCGCGAGCTCCGCCATCGTCACCTCTTCGGTGCTACCGAGATTCACGGGACCGGTCAGGTCGGAGCGGAGGACGCGCCAGATGCCTTCGACGAGATCGTCCACGTGGCAGAGCGAGCGGGTCTGGGAGCCGTCCCCATGGACGGTGATCGGTTCAGCGCGGAGCGCCTGGTCGATGAACGTCGGGACGGCTCGGCCGTCGTGCCGCCGCATCCTCGGCCCGTAGGTGTTGAAGATCCTGATGATCCGCACCGGCACACCCCGCGTCCTGTGGAAGGCCATGGTCACGGCCTCGGCGAAGCGCTTCGCTTCGTCGTAGACCGACCGCGGCCCGATCGGATTCACGTTCCCCCAGTAGCTCTCCGGCTGCGGGTGGACCTGCGGGTCTCCGTACCCCTCCGACGTGGACGCGAGGAAGAGGCCCGCGCCCTTCCGTTCCGCGAGACGGAGGCATGCGAGGGAGCCGAGGGCCCCCACCTCCAGGGTCTCGATCGGGTGCGCGAGGTAGTCGACGGGCGATGCCGGGGACGCGAGATTGAAGATCCAGTCGACCGTGCCCTCGACATCGAGGCCCTTCGTGATGTCGGCCTCCTGGATCGAGAAGCGGCTCTCGGTCGCCGCATCGCTGAGGTTCTCCCGCGCTCCCGTGAGGAGGGAATCGACGCAGACGACCTCCCAGCCCTCTCCGAGGAGCCGGTCGCAGAGATGCGAGCCGACGAAGCCGGCCCCGCCTGCGACGACGGCCCGAGGAGCGGTCACGTCCTTGGCTGCTGGACCGGGCGCTGCTCGACCGACGCGCTCGTCGTCGGTTCGACAGCCGGACGGCCCGTCGGGTAGTACCAGAAACCCGCATCGGCCATGGCGTCGGAGTCCAAAAGGTTCCTCCCGTCGACGACCAGCGGGTAGGTCATCACGTCACTGAGCTTGGGGAGGTCCAGCTCGCGGAATTCCTCCCAGTCGGTGGCGATCACGATGGCGTGGGCTCCTGTCGCGGCTCCGTACACGTCGTTCGCGAGCTCGAGCTCGGGGAGTTCCTCCTTCGCGCTGGCGCCGGCGTGTGGGTCGTAGCCGACGACGTGCGCGCCCGAGTCCAACAGGCGACGGGCGAGCGCGATGGAGGGGGAGAAGCGGACGTCGTCGGTCCCCGGCTTGAAGGCGAGGCCCAGCACGGCGATCCGCTTGCTCTCCATGTTCCAGAGGGCGTCCTCGACCTTCGCGGCGACGGCCTCGACGGCCTCGTCGTTCACCCGCTCGACCTCCGCGAGGAGCGGGAACGGGTACCCCAGTCGCTCGGAGAGTCGCCGCAACGCGGCCACGTCCTTCGGGAAGCAGTACCCGCCGTACCCGAGGCCCGCGTTGAGGAACGCACGTCCGATGCGTGGATCCGAACCCATCACGTCCGCCACGGCGGTGACGTCGGCGCCGGCCCGCTCGCAGATGCGCGCCATCGCGTTCGCGAACGAGATCTTGAGGGAGAGGAAGGCGTTGCTGGCATGCTTCGCGAGCTCCGCCGTCGGGATGTCGGTCACGATCAATTCGACGCCATCGTCGAGGAGCGGTGCGTAGAGGCGCCGCAGGACCTCGAGGGAACGAGGAGACTCGACGCCGACCACGATCCGATCGGGCTCGAGCGCGTCCTCCATCGCCGAACCCTCGCGGAGGAACTCCGGGTTGGAGGCCACGTGGAATCGGCGTCCCCCGCCCTCTCGTTCCAACGTCGTTCGGACACGCTCGGCCGTGCCCGCCGGAACGGTCGACTTCTCGACCAGCACCGTGTCGTCGGGTGCATGCTGGGCGACCACCTTGGCCGACTGCTCCATCGCGAGCAGATTGGCATCTCCGCTCGCTCGAGCCGGTGTGCCCACGCAGATGAAGACGACGTCGGTGCCCCGGAGGGCCTCGGCCGCGTCAGTCGTGAAGGAAAGTCGACCCGACGCAGACTCCCGTGCCATCCCTTCTTCGAGCCCGGGCTCGAAGAACGGAGGGACACCCCGGCGCAGGAGCTCGATCTTCTCGACGTCGATGTCCGTTCCGACGACCTCGTGGCCGATGCTGGCGAACATCACGCTCGTCACCAGACCGACATGGCCGGTCCCCATCACCGTCACCTTCATCGCGCGCACGATCCTCCACTCATCATGCGAGGGTAGGCCCTCGCTGCATCGCATCCGACCGGCGTGGTCCGTAGCTTCCGTACGGAGCTCACCGTACCCCGCGTAGATGAAGTCATGCGCGGGACGAGGTCCTCGACGACCTGGAAGCCTCCTCGCGAAGTGCTGCGAGCTCCCGGTCCGCATCGTCGTACCGGTTCACGGTTCGGCGGCCGTTGTAGGAGCCGTACGTAGGCTGGGTCATGGATTCGGGGATGCGGTTGAGGACGCCACCGAGGATAGTCCCCCCCACCTGCGCCACCTGATGCCGGGCCTCTGCGACCCGTGCGCGCGTCCCCTCCTGGGCGTCCGCGATCAGGATGACGCCATCGAGGAGATCGACGAGCATGAGGCTGTCTGCGACCGGTCCGATCGGGGGAGCGTCCACGAGCACCACGTCCGCCTGGCGACACCCGCGGATCACATCGACCATCCGATCCGATTGCAGGAGCTCGACCGGCTCGTCGTCGGCGGTCACGGGTCCCGTGGGGAGCACCTTCAGATTCGGGATCGGCGTTTCGACCAGTGCATCGCGGAGCTCGATCGACCCCTGGAGCACCTGACCGAGGCCCCGTTCGTTCCCGATCCCGAGGAGGACGTGCACCCGTGGGAACCGAAGGTCGGCGGAGATGAGCACGACCGACTTCCCCACCTGCGCGAGCGCGACCGCGAGGTTGACCGCCGTCGTCGTCTTCCCCTCGCCCTCCAGGGCGCTCGTGACCAGGATCGTTCGTGCTTTGGCGTCCCGTGCTGCCGCGAGGAGGTTCGCTCGGAGCGTTCGATACGCCTCGGCGGGAGAACTGCGTCGCTCGTCGATCGTCACCAGACGCGGGAGATCTCCCCTGAGGAGAGGGGAATCCGGGATGGCACCTAGGGTCGGCGCCCGCAGGACGTTCCGCAGTGTGGCAGGCGTCTCGATCCGATCCTGCATCCGCTCGCGGATGGAAGCGAGGGCCATCCCGGCGGCGATCCCCAGGAGGACTCCCAAGGCGAGATCCACCTGATGCTTCGGGCTGATCGCCGAGGACGGACGCTCCGCGGCCTGGACCACCTCACCGGGATCCGTGCTCCCGGTGTTCGTCGTCACGAGCTGATTCCGCAGGCCGAGCCTCGTGTCTTCCAACGAGGCGCGCTCGGACTCGGCCGCCGCCAGCTCTGGCGAGCCCTCCGCCATGCCCTGCATGTCGATCTCGAGCTGCCGCATCGCCAGATCGACCTTTCCGATCTCGCCCTGGATCGTCGCGGTATCTTCCTCGATCCCCCGCCGGGCAAGTTCTTCCTTGAACTCGAGATAGCCTTCGGCGAACGCCTGCGCGCCGCTCTGCGCACGCCTCGGCGTGGAGTCCGTGTAGGAGATCTGGAGGATCTGTGTGCTCTCGGGGATCGTCACGATGACGCGCCGGAGCATGTCCTGCAGATCCTGCGGCCGCCCGACGATCTGTCGAGCGATCTGCGCAACGGATGTGGACCGCACGAGCTCGGCCTCGGTGGGCATGCTGATGTTGTCCGAGGGGTCGTCGTCGGTGGGTGACACGCGGATGGGCCTGGCCAAGACGCTGGCCGTCGATGAGAAGACCTTCGGACGGGAGTACGAGTAGGCCGCCGCCAGAGCCACGACGACGATGGCGACCGCCAGCACGAGCCACTTGCGCCGGAGGACCGTCCCCATGAACTCCCGAAGGTCCAGCGATCCGTCGCTGGATGGCGGCGCCCCGGAGAGAGGTTCCTGGAACATCCTGCTCATGCGATCCCTGCCTCCTCGATCCGATCCCCCGTAGGGATCGGCGCGCGGCGTCTACGGCCGGCGGGTACGATACCCACGGTAGAACCCGGTGCGCGCAGCCACCATCGTGCGAACGGCGTATTGGGGCTACGGCGTGATGCGGGTGCTGCGCGAGCCGCGCTCGCGTACCGTTGTTCTGTCATCCCGACCGCGGTGGAGCAACCATGTCCGACACAGGCATCAGATGAGTGCGTGGAGCAGTGCTCACCTGCGCGGATCCGCCGATCCGGTTGCCGCGAGCGGCGACGGAGACGGGCTCCCATCCGATCTCGTGACGGCCGCCTCGCTCGACGACGGCACCGTTACGCCGGCGGATGGCGTTCTTGTGTTGATCGCAGCTCTGTGTCGTTCCCTCGAGGCGGAGCGTGTTCGCTATTGTCATTGGAAGAGCAACGAGTCGATCGCGCGCTCGGCCTCGGGCGAGAACGACCTCGATCTGCTCGTCGCGAGGGCCGACGCGGAACGGTTCGAACGGATCCTCAGGCGCCTGGGGTTCAAGGACACGGTGCAACCGGCATGGAAGCGGCTGCCCGGCATCTACCACTCCTACGGGCTCGACCCGACGGGGCTGTTCGTCCACATCCACGCGCACTACCAGCTGGTGATCGGCGACGACATGACCAAGAACATCCACCTGCCGATCGAGGCGCCGTACGTCGCGTCGGCTCGACCGGAGGGGATGTTCCCGATCCCCACCACGGCCTTCGAGCTTCTGCTGTTCCTGATCCGGATGGTCGTGAAGCACTCCACCTGGGACGCGTTCGTCTCGTTCCAGGGGTCGCTGTCGAAGAGCGAGCGCCGGGAGCTGGAGGATCTCGTCGAGAGGACGGATCTGCACCAGGTGTGGGAGCTCGCGGAACGGCATCTCCCCTTCATCCCGCGCGAGCTCCTCGAGCGATGCCTGCGCTGCGTGCAGCCGGGCACGTCGCGATGGCTCCAGATCCGGACTGCCGCCCGTCTGCAACGAGCGCTCGCTGGGTGCAGCCGACGGCCGCCGGTCCTCGATACCGGTCTGCGCATGTGGAGGCGTGGCAGGACGGTGCTCCGGCGCAAGGTCCTCCGTCGGGGGCCCGTCAGGAGCCGGATGTCATCCGGCGGCGCGTTGGTCGCCATCGTGGGAGGAGACGGGGCAGGGAAGACGACCGTGGTGGACGGGCTCTCGGACTGGCTCGCGTCCGAGAACATCGACTCTTTCACGATGCACATGGGGAAACCGTCGTGGTCCGCGCTCACGACGATCGTCAAAGGCTCGCTGAAGCTCGCGGCGGCGACGAAACGGACCTCGACGTCGTCCGCGAAGGCGTTGCGATCGTCCCTTTCCGCCGGCGAGGGCGAGTTGACCGTGCGGAACCGAGCGCGCCTCGTCTGGGAGGTCCTCACGGCCCGCGATCGCTTCCGCACCTACCGGAGGGCGAGACGGCTCGCCACGAACGGGGCGATCGTGATCTGCGATCGCTATCCGCTGCCGGAGGTCTCCCTGATGGACGGAGCCGTGACAGGACGGTTGAAGGATCCGTCGGCATGGGGCCGATGGGCTGCATGGCTGGCCGGACTCGAGCGACGCTACTACGAGCGCATCCGGGATCCCGACACGTTGATCGTGCTGCGGGTCGATCCCGATACGGCCGTAGAGCGGCGGCGCGGGATCGAGCCGGAGTCATCGGTTCGTCCGCGTTCCGAGGAGATCTGGGGGATCGACTGGAGCGGAACGTCTGCGATCGTGATCGACGCGGCCTCGCCGAAGGACGACGTCTTGTCCGAGGTCAAGGCCACCATCTGGTCCAGGCTCTGATGACGCCGAGGGACGGCGGATGAAGACGGATGACACGACTCCGAGGTCCGCGCCGAGACGACGGTTGGGCCGGATGGTCTCTCGGGTGGTCTCCGACGGCAGCCTGACGAAGAAGGCATCCCTCAACGCCGCAGCGTCGACGGCGGAGCAGGGTGCGAGGATCGTCGCCGGTCTGATCATCAGCCCGATCCTCCTCACGCAACTCGGGGACACGGTATTCGGCATCTGGCAGGTCCTGCAGCGCCTCATCGGCCACGCGTCACCGGCGAGCGGTCGCCCCGGAGAGGCACTGAAGTGGACCATCGCCCACGAACAACGTTCGACCGACTACGACTTCAAGAGACGGCAGGTCGGCAACGCCCTCGCGGTGTGGGTGCTCTTCCTTCCCCTGCTCCTCGCGATCGGCGGCGTCTTGGCCTGGCTGTCGCCCGTGTGGCTCGATGTGCCGCGGGACTCCTACGGAACCGTCCGTCTGGCCGCGGGCATCCTGGTGCTCGACGCGGTCCTCTTCAGCTTGCTCTACCTTCCGCAGTCCGTCCTCCAGGGGGAGAACCTCGGGTACAAGCGGTTGGGATTGTCGGTCCTCCTCGTCTTCGTCAGCAAGTCGCTCCTCGTGGTCGCCGTCTACTTCGGAGCGGGGATCGGCGGCTTGGCGGTCGCGACGGCGGTCGCGACCGTCTTGTGGGGCCTGACCTATCTGCTCATCGTCCGGAGCCGCGTCGAATGGTTCGGCATCGCGCGGCCGAGCATCTCGGAGGTCCGTCATTTCGTCGGTCTGAGCTGGTGGTTCCTCCTGTGGAACCTCGTGATGACGATCATGCTCGCGAGCGACGTGGTCGTCCTCGGCGTGGTCGGTTCGCCCGCGCTCGTCACGACGTACACGCTCGCGAAGTACCTTCCGCAGGCGATCATCGTCGCGGTGGCGACGCTCATCGTCGCGATCATGCCCGGGCTCGGAGGGATGATCGGCGCCGGGGAGCTTGCGCGCGCCGTCCGTATCCGCAGGGAGACGATGAGCCTGATCTGGCTCTTCACGATCGTCGCGGGGACGACGGTCCTCCTGTGGGAGGCGTCCTTCCTCCAGCTCTGGGTCGGCGAACAGTATTACCCAGGGTCCGGCGCCGTCTTGGTGATCATGCTGATGGTGCTCCAGTTCGGATTGATCCGCACGGACGCCAACATCATCGATCTGACGCTGAACCTCCGGACGAAGGTGCTCCTCGGAGCGATCTCCGCCGTGGCGTCGATCGCCCTCGCATGGCTCTTCATCGGCCCGATGGAATTGGGCATCACCGGGCTCGTCCTCGGGTTCATCGCGGGTCGCACGATCCAGAGCATCGGCTACCCCTTGATGATCGGCAGGTTGCTCGAGATCCCTCCCGAACGGCAGTTGCGAGGCATCGTCCGTCCCGCGATCGCCACCGCTGTCCTGTTCGGTGGAGCCGGTGCGCTCGCGGATTCGCTCCACGCCGGATCTTGGGTGGCGCTCGTCCTGTCCGTCGGCCTTTCGGTCGCGATCCTCGCGCCCGTGGTGTTCCTCGCCGGCCTGCAGCCCGAGGTCCGGCGCCTGCTCTGGCTCCGACTCCGTAGGGTGGCTCGACTCACATGAACGTTTCCGCGGACGCTACGGCCGGCGGCTCGACGAGCTCCACGACGGATGCCAGGGTGCGCGTCGCGATCTTCACGGCGAACATGGATGGCGGGGGCGCCGAGCGCGCGATGGCCAAACTCGCCGCCGGTATCGCGGACCGCGGATTCGACGTCGACCTCGTGCTCAGCGATGCCTCGGGGCACTATCTCGCCGAGGTCCCGGCGGAGGTCCGCATCGTGGACCTTCACGCCCGCCGCGTGCTCGCGAGCCTTCCGGGTCTCGTCCGGTATCTCCGCCGGGAACGGCCGGCGGCGATGTTGACATCGATGAACTACGTGAACGTCGTCGGCATCTGGGCCAGAGCTCTGGCCCGGGTCGACACGCGACTGGTCGTGAACGAACAGAACGCACTCTCCCTCGAGGCGGCGCACTCACCTCGACGGCGGCATCGGATGCTTCCGCGGTTGATCGGCCGGTTCTATCCGTGGGCCGATCGGATCGTGTCCGTCGCCCGCGGCACCGCCGATGACCTCTCCCGAACGGCCGGCCTTCCCCGCGAGCGGATCGACGTCGTGCACAACCCGATCGTGACGCCGGAGCTGAAGCAGCTCGCGGACGCTCCGCTCGACCATCCGTGGTTCCGCCCCGGTGAGCCCCCCGTCGTGGTCTCGGTGGGGCGGCTCGCGGAGCAGAAGGACTTCGGGACGCTCCTCCGCGCGTTCGCGCGGGTCCGCGAGGATCGTGACGCCCGTTTGGTGATCCTGGGCGAGGGGCCGGAACGCCGGTCGCTCGAAGCGCTGATCGCCGAGCTCGGTCTCGACGCCGCGGCGGCCCTCCCCGGCTGGGTGCAGAATCCGTACCCCTGGATGAAGGGTGCCGGCACCTATGTCCTTTCGTCGCGATGGGAGGGCCTCCCGTCCGTGCTGATCGAGGCGCTGTATTGCGGCGTGCCGATCGTGGCCACCGACTGCCTCAGCGGCCCGCAGGAGATCCTGGACGGCGGCAGACACGGGCTGCTCGTGGAGGTCGGCGACGTGGATGGGCTCGCTCGCGGGATCGGGTCGGCACTGGCGGGCGAGGTGCCGGCGCCGGCGCCCGAGAGCTGGCGACCCTACGAGCAGGAGTTCGTCGTCAGTCGGTATCTCGAGGTCCTGGTGGGGGAGTAGTCATGCGCAAGATCGTCTTCGGGCTTTCTCTGATCCTGATCTTCACGATCCCCTGGGAGGGAGCGTTCCATCTGCCCGGCCTCGGCACGACGGCGACGGTGATGGGCCTCATCGTCGGCGCATGCTGGCTGTTCATGATCGTCGTCACCGGCCAGATGCGACGGCCCGTCCTGTTCCTGTTCGCCGTGGGTGGGTTCGTCGCGTGGGTCGCGCTCACGACGTTCTGGAGCCCCGATCCCCTCGAGAGCCTTGGCGCCGTGTACCTCTGGCTGCAGACCCTGCTGTTCGTCTACATCCTGTGGGATCTCTATCGAACGAAAGCGGCGTTGCTCGCGGGACTGCAAGCGTACGTCCTCGGTGCGTACACCGCCGTCGGAGGTGCGGTCCTGAACTACGTTCAGTCCAACGCGTTCTACACCAATGAGGAGCGGTACAGCCTCGGCAACACCAACCCGGACGGATACGGCTTCATCCTCGCGCTCGGCATCCCCGTCGCCTGTTACCTGGCGGCGTCGCCGGAGACCCCGAAGGTCTTCCGGTTCATCAACATCGGCTATCTGCCTGTGGCGTTCATCGGGGTGGCACTTTCGGGCACGAGGACCGCGTCGGTGGGAGCGGCCATCGGTCTCCTGTACGGCCTCGCCACGTTGACGAAGCTGAAGATCCATACTCGGGTCGCCGTCGTGGTGGTCCTGGCCGCATCCCTGTTCGTCCTGCTCCCGATCGTGCAGCCCTTGAGTTCCTTCCAGCGCCTCGGGACGACCGGAACGGAGGTCGCGGAGGGAGACCTGAACGGCCGCACCGGCCAATGGGAGCAAGGGCTGCGAGCGTTCATGGAGCACCCTATCCAGGGCGTCGGCACGGACATGTACCGAACGGTGAACACGTTGAACAAGGTCGCGCACAACTCGTACCTGTCGGTGCTCGTCGAGGAAGGCTTGATCGGGTTCACGATCTTCCTGTCGATCCTCGGGATCGTCGCCCTCCAGGTGCTGCGGCTCCCGAAGTGGGACCGAAACTTCTGGCTGACCTCGCTGTTCGTATGGGCGATCGGCGCGTCCACCCTCACGTGGGAGCACCGGAAGACCACGTGGCTCTTCCTCACGTTCGCCGTGGTCGCGGCGGTCATCGGCGCTCGACGCTCGGCGGCGCCGGACCACGTCATCGATCTCACCGACCACGACGTGGTGAAGGTCGGACTCGTATGACCCTGCCGACCTTCCTCGGGATCGGCGTGCCCCGCGCCGGGACGACGTGGCTGCATCAGCTCCTCTCGGCGCACCCCGACGTGTACCTGCCCTCGCGCCGCAAGGAGGTGCGCTTCTTCGATCGCCACCACGACGAAGGACGGGGGTGGTACGAGGGGTTCTTCTGCCCTCCCGACGAGGCCGGCCGGTACTCGGCGATCGGTGAGATCTCTCCCCAGTACCTGTACTGCGATGCATGCCCGGAACGGATCTCCACGCTGCTTCCCGAGGCGAAGCTCCTCGTGATGCTCCGGCACCCGGTGGATCGGGCGTACTCGCAGTTCGGCTTCGTGATCCAGCGGCGGGACTTCCGCGGCTCCTTCGAGGAGTTCGTCGCCACGAGGCCCCGGGCATTGGAGATGGGCTTCTACAGCCGGTACCTCGAGCGCTACCTTGATCACTACGAGAGGCAGCGGATCCTCGCGGTCCTCTTCGAAGAAGCCGTATCCGAGGGGAGCGGGGTTCGGGGGGAACTGGCCGCGTTCCTGGGCGTGGACGAGGACCGCTTCCCCGATGCCACCGAGCGGGTCAACCCGAGCACGGTTCCTCGCTTCCGGACGATCTCGAGCGCCGCCGTCAAGGTCGGTCGGCGCATGCGGAGGCACAACCTTGAGTGGCTGGTGGATGTGGCCGGCCGCATGGGCCTGAGGCGCGCATTGACCAGCGGTCGTCGCGTGCCGCCGCTGGATCCGCAGCTGCGGCGGGAGCTGAGCGGTCAGTACGAGACGGAGTTCGAGACTCTCGAGCGCTCGTGGGGGTTGGATCTGGCGAGGTGGAAGGCCCCCCGAGCCGCCGCCCCTCTTCGGGAGAACACCGCCGGGGTCCCGCGCGGGGGGGCATCGTGAATCGCCCGTTGAACGTCCTGATCGTCTCGCAGCCCGTGAGCTACGGGGTCGCGATCTGCGTCCGCGATCTGACACAGGCGGCCGTCGCAGCCGGCCACCGGGTCACCGTGGTGAGCCCCGATTCCGCGCACGGTCCGCTCGCCGGCTGGATCGAGGCCGCCGGGGCCCGACACCACCCGCTGAACATGGCTCGGGCACCCGCCCCCAGGGACCTCTCCGACCTCCTGGTCCTCCGGAGGCTGAGCCGCGGCCGAGACGTGGTCCATCTCCATTCATCCAAGGCAGGTGCGCTCGGACGCGTCGCGGCGATGTCCCTCGGACGACGCCACCGGCCGGCGGTCGTCTTCACCGCCCACTACTGGTCCTGGCTCGTGGGCGGTCGCTGGGCTCGCCTCTATCGATTGATCGAACGGGTGCTCGCTCGCCGGTGCGATGCGATCGTCGCGGTCTCGGACGGCGAGGCGGAGGAAGGTCGCGCCGTGTTGGGCGCTCGCGTGCCGTTGCGATCGATCCCCAACGGGGTCGATCGGGATCGGTTCTCTCCGATCGGCGACCGAGCCGACCGGACCGAAGACGTGCCGCTCATCGTCTGCGTGGGAAGGCTGAGCGAACAGAAGGGCCAGGACGTGGCGATCCGCGCGCTCGCCCTCCTGCCCGATCGAACCGCACGGCTGCGGCTCGTCGGCGACGAGAGCGGGCACGGAGAGCGCACGCGGCTCGACGCCCTCGCGGCCTCGCTCGGCGTCTCCGACCGGATCGAATGGCGGGGTGGCGTCGATGCGACGGCGCCGGAGTACCGCGCCGCCGACGTGGTCGTCGCCCCATCGCGGTGGGACGGTCTCTCCCTCGCCCTCCTCGAGGGGATGGCGTGCGGGGCGGCGATCGTCGCGAGCGAGGTGAACGGGAGCGAGTGCCTCGGAGAGGCCGGCCGGATCGTGCCGCCGGACGATCCGGAGTCCCTCGCTGAGGTCGTGGCCGGTCTCCTCGGAAGCCCTGCGGAGAGAGCGCGGCTGGGCCAGGCCGCCCGAGAGCGCAGCCGCTCCTTCGATCTCGCCACGACGATGGGACGCAACCTCGACCTGTGGTCGGGCCTCGCGGTTCGTGCCGCCGGTGGCCGGGATGCCGCGGCCGCCCAGGCGGCCGCCGACGGCGGGGAAGGAGCTGCTCGATGGACCAACACCTCGACGTCTTGACGACCGAACGACCGGCGATGGACGCCCCGATCCCCTACGTGTGCATGCCGGGCAGCCCGTACACGGGTTCGACGCTCCTCGGGATGCTCTTGGGGAACCATCCGGAATGCGCGTCGATCGGCGCGGCCACCGGGCTCACCGCGCGGGTCGATGTCTCGACGTACCTCTGCTCGTGTGGCGCGAGATTCACCGATTGCGGGTTCTGGGGCCGTATCGCCCGGAGAACCGTGGAACTCGGGTATCCGGTGACGGTGTTCGAGAAGGACTTCTGGAACACCCATGTCCGGGTCTCCCGGCGACGATGGCTGAACGGGCTCCTCGTGAGCTCCCTCGGCAACGACATGCTGACCTGGTCTCGGGACGCCGTGCTGCATAGGGCCGGGCCGGTGGCGCGGCGGATCGCCGAGGCTCGATCCGCTTCGTGGAGCCTGGCACGCGCCGTCCTGGAGCAGACGGGGAAGGGAACGTTCGTGGACACGGCTCGTGATCACCAGCGTCCTCGCTATCTGGCCGATATGCCGCGCCTCGACGTGAAGGTCATCCACCTCGTGCGGGACCCGCGGGGCAACGTGGCGAGCATCATGAAGCACACCAAGGTCGGCGTCGAGAAGGCAGCCCGTCAATGGCGGCACTACAACGTCGAAGCGGATCGGGTGAGGCGACGCTTCCCCCGCGACTCGTGGATGCTCCTGTACTACGAGGAGCTCTGCGCGGAACCACAGGCGTCGCTCGACCGCGTGGCCAGATTCATCGGCGTGCAGCCGGCGCCGATCACGCAGCTGCTCGAGAACTCGGAACGACATGTGATCGGCAACTCGATGCGCCTCAAGGTGCTGGACGAGATCAGGGAAGATCTGTCGTGGCAACCCACCCTGAGCGCGGTCGATCTCCGGACGATCGCGCGGATCGCGGGACGGACCAGCCGGCGGCTCGGGTACGACTGGCCATGAGCGCGACGCGACCGCTGCTCGTGTTCGTGCACATCAACAAGACCGCAGGCACGACGCTTCGGTACATCCTCCGCAGCTCCTACGGGTCACGACACTGCGACGTCGAGCCGTGGCACGGTGCATGGGTCGATCCTCCGTTCTCCACGGAGGATCTCCGCCGCGTGCGCAAGCTCTACCCGCGCCTCGCGAGCATCGCGGGACATCGGATCAGCGGCCACGTCGATCTGGCGGAGGAGGGGACCGACTTCCGGTACCTGACGTTCCTCCGCGAGCCGATCGCGCTGTGTGCTTCTCGGTTCCAGTACCAGCTGGACTACCGGAAGAAGCAGGACCTCGTGTTCGAGGATTGGATCGAGAAGGCATGGGCGCGAGACGCGCAGACGCAGCGGATCGGCGGGACCACCGACCCTTCGGATGCGATCCGCGTGATCGAACGGAAGTCGATGTTCGTGGGCCTCACGGAGCGGTTCGATGAATCGATCGTGCTCCTGCGAGCCCAACGCGCCCCCGATCTGAACATCGCCTATGCACCGGTCAACGTGGCCAAGAGCTCCGACATCGCGAAGGGACTGCTGGCCGACCCGAGGACGCGCCAGATGATCGTCGAAGCGAACGCGGCCGATCTCGAGCTCTACGAGCACGTGATGCGCGAGATCTACCCGGCCCAGCAGCGGGCGTACGGGGCCTCGCTGTCGAACACGGTCGCGACCTTCCGAGAGGGAGTGCAGCAGCGATACGACCGCCGGAAGCTCGCGCTCTACGGGCTCAAGCAGCGCGCGATGCTGAAGCCCACGCTCCGCCTCTACCGAGGGAGGAGGACGGGCGGGGTCGTTCGAGCGCTGATCGGGTGAACGGTCAGACCGGAGGGAGCCAGTGATCCAGGTTCCTGCCGATCAGCGCCGCCGTCCGGCCGATGTCATCCTGGAAGTGCCGAAGCAACTCCGCTCGTAGCTGATCGGGGAGCGGAGGCGCCTTCTTCAGGTTCTTCGTTCGGACCCGTCTGACGGCATCCGACACCCTCCGTGGGATCCAGGGCTCGACGACCTTCCGGACGGATCTGCTCGTGAGGACGCGTTCGAGGGTTCGGCTCGACGGGAGCCCACCGATGTTGTGCGGCGTCTCGAGGTCCGGGGTGAACCCGGGATCGACGCCGAGCGCGGCGAAGACGGCGCGGACGCACCCGGCGGCGTCCGTCTTGAGATCGTCGAAGAGGAACACGTCGATCTGCTCCCGCGGGAACCGTTCGTAGTACCGGGAGAGCGCTTCGTGGTACCTGCTGATCTGCATCCAGTGGGAGTCAGGACGCGCCCAGGCGGCATCGGGCGTCAGGTCCCGGTCGGGGTCCAATCTCCGACCCCGCGCGCGGAGGTACATCAGGTAGTCCGAGTACGCGCGATCGACGGGCTCGCGTAGGAAGCAGACGATCCGGGCCTCGGGCACCACCTCGTGGATCCGGGCGGCGGACTGCGGGCACTCCAGGTAGATCGGTGATGCCTCGCCCACGGCGAGTGCCCCGTCCGATCCGGCGAAGAGTGCTTCGTACTCGGCGAAGGATCGGATCGGGAACCGGTGGAGCTCCGGATCGCCGTACAGGGGACGGCCGCCGTCGTCGAGTCCGAACGCGAAGTAGTTCGTCTCCTTCACCGGGCTCATGAAGACCTCGGGGTGATCGGCCAGGTACCAGTACAGCGCGGTCGTGCCTGCTTTCGCGGCACCGATGATCACGAAGGTGGGCAGCATCGCGGTCGCTCAGACCTCCCGGCGGGCGTCGATCAGCACCTCGACCTCCCGGACCACCTGATCGAGGTCGCGATCCGTGTCGATGGGGTACACGGACGCTCCGTCGAACCGGAGCCTCGAGCTGAGCTCGTGGCGGAACCGCACGTAGTCCTCCGGCTCCTTCTTCTCCCTCGCCGCGTTCCTGGCCAGCGTCACCTCGAGTGGGGCCGTCAGCTGGAAGACCAGATCCGGCGTGGGGATACCGCGATACAGACGCCCCTCGATCGACGCGAGGATCCGTCGCAACGAGAAGGAGCTCTTCGGCATCGGCAGGTGGGTGAGCTGGGGGCCGTCGGGCGCGCCGCTCGCGTCCGACGGGTATCGGTCGCTCAGCACGACCGTCCCCGCTCCGTCGCGTACCGCCCGCCTGATGAGGGCGCGCCGCTCGTACGCGAGCATCACGGATCGGATCCCGAAGAGGAGCGGGTACGTCGTGCCGGTCGCATCGCCCCCTTCGTAGCGTTCCTCGACGCGCAGCGTCCGTTGTTCCGGGAACAGCGAGCGGAGCGCGGGCAGCAGCGCGTGCGGGATGGAGGTCAGGGGCGTGCTCGGTGGCTTGCCGGCATGGACGCGGCGAACGCGCCGGCTCTTCGACAGCCATCGCTCCACCTCGTCGAGGACGGTCGACTTGCCCGTCGCCTCCGATCCGACGAACGCGATCACGGTCGCCCTGCGGGATGCGCCGGACCGGCCGTCGAGGGCCGAGCGGGTCGAGGCGTCCAGCGCGCGCGACCGCGTCTCCACCGCGTCGCGTAGCTGCTCGACGGCTCGATCGAGACCCTCGGGGGAGGCATCTTCGAGCTCGATGGTCACCACACGGTCGCGCATCGCGTTGGACTCGGCCAGCGCATCGAAGACCGAGACCGCCCTCCCGACCCATGATCCGATCCGCTCCCCATCGAGCCCCGCGAGCTCCCTCCGAACGTCCGGACGGCTCTTCGCTCGCTCCACGAGCAGGTCGGTCGGCGCCTTCACGTGGACGACGAGGTCGGGAAGCGGGACGAGGCGGGCGAAGCGCTCGATCTCGGACGGCGTGGGTGCTGCGTCGCTGTAGACGAACAGTTGGTACGCGATCAGGACCGTCCCCTCATCGTTCAGGAACGTGACGGCGGGATCGGCTCGCCGTGTCAGCTCGTGCACGCCGACCTTCCGAACGACGTTCCGGAGATAGTTCGCCTTGGCGAAGGTCGACGGTGCATGGTGGCGGAGCCGTTCGAACGCGAACCGGACGAATTCCCGGTGATCGTCGAACGACCTGAGGAACGGGGGCAGCGCGGCAGCGTCGGCCAGCAGGTTGACCGCGTGGGGGTTCTCCACCCATCGGCGGCCGGGCCTGTCGGTCACCAGGTCCGTCGCCATCCGGACCTGGCCGCTCTCGAGCCCCCGGCGCAGCAGCTCGTGGGCCAGCGTCGACTTGCCGGCGCCGGTGGCGCCGATGAGCTCGACGATCATCCCGCCGCCCCGCTCCCGACCAGCGGCACGACCTCTCGGTAGACCGCCTCGGTGCCGGCCCGCATGATCGGCAACGTGAAGCGCGCCGCCATGTGCTCCCTGCAGCGGCGCCCGACCTCCCGGCGCTCGATCGGCGTCATCGCATGGAAGCGACGGATCGCGTCTGCGAATCCGTCGACGTCTCCGGGATCGGCGAACGGGATGAAGTCCGCACCGTCCGCGAGCTCACGGTGCGGCGGGATGTCCGAGAGGATCACCGGGCAGCCCGCGCCCATCGCCTCCAGGACGGCCACCGGGAGCCCTTCACCGTGTGAGGTCGAGACGAAGACGTCGGCATCGGCGCAGGCGACGAAGACGTCGTCTCGTGGAACGAGGCCCGTGAGCTCGACCCGGTCGGGCAGGCGCAGCTCGCGGGCCCTCGCCTCGATCGTGGTCGAAAGCTCGCCCGCACCGACGAGGATCGCTCGACTCCCCGCGTCATCGCCGACCGCGCGTGCGAATGCGTTCACCAACGTGAGCGGGTCCTTGACCCGCTCGAGGCGGCCCACCGAGATGACGGTGAACCCGCCTCCGCTCGGCGCGGGAGCTCGTGTGGCGAGCGCACGGTCCACGCGATCGAGGTCGGCTCCGTTTGGGACCACCCGCGACCGTCCGCGTACGAGGCGGTCGAGGGCGCCCGGGAGGCTCTCGTACGCCGACCGGCTGCAGAACACGATCCGCCGGAAGGCCGCCAGGGAGATGATCATCATCAGCTGGTTCCGGAGCTTGTAGTCGTGGAAGGAGTCCTGCACGGTGTAGACGAGCGAGGAACGCACGCGGGAGAAGCGTCCCCATGCGAGCGTGGCCAGCACGAAGAGCGTCCCGGTCTGCGGCGCATGCGCGTGGATGATGTCGTACTTCGCGCGCAAGGCC
>CBHFMJ010000016.1:0-17628 GCA_965994715.1 uncultured bacterium
CGGTTCTTCACGAACCTCGACGGTCCGGTGTTCGCGCTCGTGAACCTGCCGGAGGTCGTGAAGGGAGCCCTGTTCGCTCGCTATTCGCGCACGACGAAGTCGCTCCGCCGCCTCTTCCTCGACGAGTTCGCAGAGGACCTCGACGAAGGCGGCGAGATGACGAGCGTCGGCGTCGAGCGGGCCGAGAAGCTGTACGACCGGGTGTTCGTGGAGTTCGGTGACGACTCCGTCGCCCAGCTCGGCGGCGTCCACCTCGCATGCGAGCAAGCGTCGCAGCCGCTCGCGAAGGCGTTGGAGTGGGGTCGCCTCGCCGCCTACCTCGAGCAGTCGACCCGGTACATGCGCTACGACGACCAACCCGGCGGGCGCTGGCGCGCGACCGTGCCGCCGGAGATCGAGGACACCGAGCTGGAGCACCGGTACGAGACCTACCTCGACGAGGTCTTCGGCCTCTACGGCGCGATGTTCCCGCCGATGTACGAGTGGTATGAGCGGCGGTTCCCGCAGACGCTGAGCGACTCGGACTTCGTCTACCGCTCGACGATCACCGCGAAGACGTGCGACACGCTCCGCGTGTGCCTGCCGGCCGCCACCCGTTCCAACGTGGGGATCTTCGCGACCGCGCAGTCCTACGAGCAGCTGCTCATGCGCCTCTCGGTGCACCCGCTCGCGGAGATGCGCGAGTACGGCGCGCTGATGCTCGAGGAGCTCCGGAAGGTGATCCCAGCGTTCCTGAAACGGGTGGACGTAGAGGACCGGGGGGTCGCCTGGGCTCGGTACTGGCGGGGTACCCACGAGGGTGTGGGGGAGCTCGCCGCCAAGCTCGCGGACGACGTCCAGGCCGAGCCACGGGAGGAGGTCACCCTCGTGGACTTCGACCCTGAGGGTGAAGGGAAGGTCGCGGCCGCCGTCCTGTACGCGAGCACCGGCCTCCCCGACGACCAGCTCCTCGGGCTCGTCCGGTCGATGTCGCCCGACGAGCGCGAAGCGCTGTTGCGGGCCAGCGTGGGCGACCGCTCGAACCGACGCCACAAGCCCGGTCGCGCGTGGGAGCGCACCGGGTACCGCTTCGACGTGTTGTGCGACTACGGGGCGTTCCGCGACCTGCAGCGACACCGTCCGCTCACGATCGAGTGGCAGCGGCTGACGAGCGAGCACGGCCACGCGACGCCGGACGAGATCGACGAGGCCGGGCTCCGCGATCGATGGGATCGCGTGATGGACGCTGGCCGAGCGATGGAGAGCGCCCTCGCGGAGGCCGGTTTCGACGAGGTCGCCCAGTACGCGGTGCCGATGGCGTTCCGCATCCGCTTCGTGATGCAGATGACGGCCCGGGAAGCGATGCACCTGACGGAGCTCCGGTCGCAGCCGCAGGGGCACCCGACGTATCGACGTGTCGCGCAAGCGATGCATCGGTTGATCACGGAGGTCCACCCGTCGATCGGGGCGTCGTTCAACTACATGAGCTACGAGGACGTGGATCTGGAACGACTCGAAGCGGAGCGCCGTACCGAGGCGAAACGGAGCGCCGGCGGAACCGTCTGAGCCGGTCGCGAAGCGGTCGAAAGGGTTGCGCGTTCCAGTACCCTTCCGGCTCTCATGGACCGGGAAACCGCGTTGCTCGTCGCGCTCGGGATGCTGATCGCAAGCTCGCTCGCGATCGGCATCAGCGGGTGGGTGATCCTGATCCGGGACCGCCGTCCGGCCGGGACGATCCATCAGCGCGCCGACGCGACCGAAGGTCCCTGACGTGCTCGACCTCCTGGACCTGCGAGAGCGGGGGGAGCGCCTCGAAGCCGTCAGGCCCGAGATCGATCCCACCGTCTCCGAGACCGTGCAGCGGATCCTGCAGCGCGTCTTCGTGGAGGGCGACGAGGTCCTGGTCGAGCTCGCGCAGCGCTTCGACGAGGCCGACCTTTCCGAGAGTGGCCTGATGGTGCGCCGCGAGGAGTTCGCCGTGGCCGAGCACGAGACCCCCGGCGATCTCAAACGGGCCCTCGACGCGTTGATCGAACGGCTGCGCGATCTCCACTCCCGGCAGCTCCCCACCGGATGGTGGCAGGAGTCCGACGGGGTCCGCTACGGCGAGATCGTCCGACCGATCCGAGCCGTCGGCTGCTACGTCCCCGGCGGGCGCGCCCGGTACCCCTCCTCCGTCTGCATGACGGTGGTGCCCGCGGTCGTCGCGGGCGTACCCGAGATCGTGCTCTGCACGCCGCCGCGCGCCGACGGGACGATCCACCCCGCGGTCCTCTACGCGGCGAAGCGCGCCGGCGCGACGTACGTCGCGAAGACGGGTGGGGCGCAGGCGATCGCCGCGATGGCGTACGGCACCGAGACGATCCCTCAGGTCGACCGGATCGTGGGCCCCGGCAACGCCTACGTGACCGAGGCGAAGCGGCAGCTCTGCGGGACCGTCGGGATCGACGCGCTCGCCGGGCCCAGTGAGCTCGCGATCGTCACGGACGGCGACGTCGACCCCGAGCTCGTGGCCCTCGACCTGATCGCGCAGGCGGAGCACGACCCGCTCGCGCGGACGTACCTGATCACCACCGACGAGCCCGTGATCGCGAAGGTCGGGTCCGCGCTCGAGCAGCTCGTCGCGGAAGCGGGACGCCGCGAGATCGTCGACGCCGCGCTCGCCGCGTCGCGCGGCGTCCTCGTCCGAGACCTGGAACAGGCAGCGGCCGTCGTCGACGATCTCGCCCCTGAACACCTGCTGATCCTCCTCCCCGACGCCGACGCGTTCCTGGAGACCGTTTCGGTCGCGGGGGCGATCTTCCTCGGGGAATGGAGCGCGGTCCCGTTCGGTGACTACGGGGTGGCCTCGAACCACGTCCTGCCGACGTCGGGAACGGCCCGCTTCTCCTCCGGCCTGCGAGCCTCCGACTACGTCACGGTCCGATCGGTCGTCCGGATGTCGCGCACCGCCGCCGCGCAGCACGCGCCTGCCGCCGCGGTGATCGCGAACGCGGAAGGGCTGGTCGGCCACGCGAAGGCGGTGGAGGCTCGGAGGGGTCGCGCGTGAGCACATCACCATCACCCCGGCCCGGCCTCCGCGAGGTCGGGCCCTACGATTCTCCGCAGCTCGAGGTCGCCGTGCGGCTGAACGCGAACGAGTGCCCCGTGCCCCTGCCCGCGGCCTTCTCGGAGGACCTCGCCGCGGCCGTGCGCGATCTGCCGCTCAACCGCTATCCGGAGGGGGAGATGACGGCCCTCCGCGATGCGCTCGCCACCCGGACCGGTCACCCGGCCGACGGTGTCTGGCCGGCGAACGGCTCGAACGAGGTGCTCACGCAGCTCCTGCAGGCCTACGGGGGTCCCGGCCGGAGCGCGGCCGTGTTCGAGCCGACGTACGTGCTGCACCGCCGCTTGTGCTGGCTCACGCAGACCGAGCTCGCCGAACGGCGCCTCGACCAGCCGTTCCAGATCGGGGACGAGGACATCGCATGGGCGCACGACGCCGCCCTCGACGTCGTCTTCGTGTGCTCTCCCAACAACCCCACCGGGACCGCCCAGACGCTCGACACGATCGGCGGGCTGGCGGCCGCCACGGACGCTCTCGTGATCGTCGACGAGGCCTACGGCGACTTCGGGGGCGAGAGCGCGCTGCCACTCGTCACCGACCACGCCAACGTCGCGGTCGTGCGCACCTTCTCCAAGGCGTTCGCGCTCGCCGGTGCACGGATCGGCTACGTGCTCGCTTCCCCCACCCTCGTGGAGGATCTCCGTCGCGTCCGGCTCCCGTACCACCTGAGCGCGCTCACGCAGGCCGCCGGGGTGACTGCTCTCCGCCATGCGGACGAGGCCGCCGCGAGCATCGACGCGATCCGGGAGCAGCGGGACCGGCTCGTCGACACGCTCTCGGGGATCGACGGCGCCACGGTCTTCCCGTCCCAGGCGAACTTCGTCCTGTTCCAGCCGCCGGCTGACGCGAAGGCGACCTGGCGGGCGCTGCTCGACCGAGGCGTGCTGATCCGCGATCTCAGCGACGTGGTCCCGAACGCGCTGCGCGTGACGGCCGGCACGGCGCACGAGGTCGATCTGTTCCTGAAGTCGCTCGAGGAGGTGCTGGCCTGATGGGCCGCGTCGGCGCCGTCGCTCGGACCACGAAGGAGACGGACGTCACCGTCGAGCTCGCGCTCGACGGCACGGGCGCCACCGAGATCGAGACCGGCCTGCCGTTCTTCGATCACATGCTGCAGCAGCTCGGGAAGCACGCGAGCTGGGACCTCTCGGTGACATGCTCGGGAGATCTGGCGGTCGACGGGCATCACACCGTCGAGGACGTCGGGCTCGCGATCGGACAGGCGCTCGCGGAGGCGCTCGGCGACAAGGCCGGGATCCGTCGGTTCGCGTCGATCGTGGTCCCGTTGGACGAGGCCGCCGTGGAGGTGGCCCTGGATCTGTCCGGACGGAACTTCGTCATCCACGACGTGGACGTGCCGGCGGAGACGATCGGCACGTTCGACACCGGGCTCGTCGAGGACTTCGTGCGTGCGTTCGCGCAGGCCGCCGACCTCACCGTTCACGTCCGGCTTCGATCCGGCCGTTCGCCGCATCACGTGGTGGAGGCGGAGTTCAAGGCGCTGGCGAAAGCCCTCGGCGACGCATGCGCGCTGACCGGATCAGGAGACGTCCCGAGCACGAAGGGAACGCTCTAGGGACCGTGGCCGAGATCGCCGTGCTCGACTACGGCAGCGGGAACCTCCACTCGGTATCCCGTGCGCTGGCGCACGCCGGTGGGGGGCCGGTGGTGACGCGTGACCCCGCGAGGATCGCAGTCGCCGACGCCCTCGTGATCCCGGGGGTCGGGCATTTCGGTCACTGCGTCCGGGCGATCAGGTCGCTCGGGCTCGACACGGCGGTGCTCGACGCGATCGGCCGCGGCACGCCGATCTTCGGCGTCTGCGTCGGGATGCAGGTGCTGCTCGAGCGCAGTGAGGAGGACCCCGAGGCGGGGCTGGGGGTCCTCGCCGGAGGATCCCGCCGACTGCCGCCCGAGGTCAAGGTGCCGCACATCGGATGGAACGAGGTCACGTGGACGCGCCCACATCCGTACGTCGAGGGGATCGCCGACGGGACGAGGTTCTACTTCGTCCATTCGTACGCGCCCGAGGAGAACGAGGACGCCGTGGGCCTGACCGAGCACGGGAGGCGGTTCGCAGCCGCCGCGACCCGTGACCACGTCTTCGCGACCCAGTTCCACCCTGAGAAGTCGGGTGCGGCGGGGCTCGCGATCTACGCGAACTTCGTGAAGGCGGTCTCGCGATGATCGTGATCCCGGCGATCGACCTCCGCGGGGGGCGGGCCGTGCGGCTGCGGCGAGGTGACCCGACCGACGAGACCGCGTACGCCGATCGGCCGGTCGAGGTGGCGGAGCGGTTCCAGGAGGAAGGAGCGCGCCGCCTGCACGTGATCGACCTCGACGCCGCGCTGGGGGAGGGCGACAACCGCGAGGCGATCCGGGACATCTGCCGCGCGGTCGTCGTGCCCGTCCAGGTCGGCGGGGGGATCCGCTCGCTCGAGACGGCCGGAGGGGTGCTCGAGGACGGCGCGGCCAGGGCGATCCTGGGGACGGCGGCGGCGGCGGACGTCACGTTCGTCGGTCGGGCGGTCGAGGAGTTCGCCGAACGCGTGGTGGTCGCGTTGGACGTCCGCGGCGGCCACCTGATGATCGATGGCTGGCGCGAGGAAGGCCCGGAGCTCGAGCCCGCGCTCTCGGGACTGAACGACGCCGGCGCCCCTCGCTACCTGGTGACCGCGATCGCGCGGGACGGCACGCTCGAGGGCCCCGACCTCACCCTCTACAAGCACGTGCTGAAGCTGACCGACCGCCCGGTGATCGCGTCCGGTGGCGTCCGCAACGCCGACGACGTGTGGGCGCTCCGCGAGGTCGGCTGCGAGGCCACGGTCGCGGGGAAGGCGCTCTACGAGAAGACCTTGAAGCTGTCGCAGGTGACGAGGGGATGACCGGATGCTCGCGAAGCGGGTGATCCCTTGCCTCGACGTCGATGCCGGACGGGTCGTCAAGGGCGTGCGGTTCCAGGAGCTGCGCGACGCGGGCGACCCCGTCCAGCTGGCAGCGCACTACGACCGGGCCGGCGCCGACGAGCTCGTCTTCCTCGACATCACCGCGACGCTGGAGGACAGGGAGGCCACCCTCGACGTCGTCTCCCGCACGGCCGAGGAGGTCTTCATCCCGCTCACCGTGGGCGGCGGGGTCCGCACGGACGACGACGTGGACGCGCTCCTGCGAGCGGGGGCCGACAAGGTAAGCGTGAACACGGCGGCCGTGCGCGATCCGTCGCTCCTGTCGCGGTGCGCCGACCGGTTCGGCACCCAGTGCATGGTCGTCGCGATCGATGCGAAGCGACGAGGCGACGGATGGGAGGTCTTCGTCGATGCCGGGCACACGCCGGCCGGACGAGACGCGGTGGAGTGGGCGGCCGAGGCGACCGCACGGCACGGCGCCGGCGAGGTGCTGCTCACGTCGATGGACCGCGACGGCACGGGCGACGGCTACGACCTCGAGCTGCTGCGCGCGATCGCCGATGTGGTCGCGGTGCCGGTGGTGGCCTCGGGCGGCGCCGGCATCCCCGAGCACTTCGCCGAAGCGGTCACCAGCGGGCGGGCCGACGCCGTCCTCGCCGCGTCCCGCTGGCACGACGGCGACCTCACCATCCGGGAGGTCAAGGAGCACCTCGCCTCCCGTGGGATCCCGGTGCGGCTCTAGATGGAGCGTGTCGAGCTCGACGAGCTGCTCTTCGACGACGCGGGGCTGATCCCCGTGATCGTCCAGGACGCCGACAACGGCGACGTGCTGATGTTCGCGTGGTCGAATCGCGAGGCACTCGACCGGACGATCGACGAAGGCCGGATGGTCTATTGGAGCCGTTCGCGGCAGGAGCTCTGGCGCAAGGGCGACACGTCCGGCCACGTCCAGCACTGGGACGAGCTCCGCGCCGATTGCGACGGCGACGTGCTGCTCGCCCGGGTCCACCAGGAGGGTGCCGCTTGCCACACGGGCGAGCGTTCGTGCTTCCACCGCTCGATCAGCTGACGAACGTCCCCGCGGGCACCTGCTGGGTGATGCAGTGCGGTCCGCCGCCGCCGTGGGAGATCATCGCGCCGGGGACGCCCACGATCTCGCGGTCCGGGTAGGCCTTCCCGAGCAGCTCAAGGGCCGGCTCGTCCTCGGGCCCGCCGCCGGCCGGCACGATCACGGCGCCGTTCGCGAGGTAGTGGTTCATGTAGGGGATCACGACCCGGCCGACGCCTTCGACAGCCGCCCACGAGTTCACGGGACCGTCGAGCACATCGAAGGAGCGGCCCGCCGCATCCCTCGCAAACTCCAGGGTCGCGCGATCCTCCGCGAACCGCGGAGCGTTCGGATCGTCGTCGCCGGCGGCGACCGCGAGCATCACCACTCCAGGCCGTACGAGCTGCGCGAGCCCGTCGATGTGCCCGTCGGTGTCGCGATCCTCGACGAGCCCGTGCGGGAGCCAGATCACGGTGTCGACGCCGAGGAACGAACGGAGCCCCTCCTCGATCTCCTCACGCGTCATCGATGGGTTCCGATTCGGATGCAGGAGGCACTGCTCCGTGGTCAGCAGCGTGCCCTCGCCGTCGACGAAGTACGAGCCCCCCTCGAGGACGAACGGCGCTCGGTACCGACGGATGCCGAAGTGCGATGCCAGCAGCCCTGGGAGCCGAGCGTCCTTGTCATACGGCAGGTACTTCTCCCCCCACGAGTTGAACCCGAAGTGGACGAGCGCCACCTCACCCTGTCCGTTCCGCACGAAGATGGGGCCGTTGTCGCGGAGCCACGAATCGTCGATCGGCAGCTCGAGCGGTTCCACAGCCTCGCCGCAGCGCCGCCGGACGTCGCTCGCTTCACCGTCGTTGCAGACCATCACGACGGGTTCGAACGCGGCGACGGCGCGAGCCGTGGCGGCCCACTCGTCCCGGGCGGCGTCGAGGTGGCCGTCCCACAGCGACCGGTTGGTCGGCCACGACATCCAGGTGGCCTGGTGTGTGTCGAACTCGGCCGGCATCGTGAACCCGTCGACCCGCGGCGTGGGCGTGTCCATGACCGCACCGTACCGGGTAGGCACAGCGACCCGCCAGTGGCACGTACACTCCGTGCGCATCTTCGGAGGTCAACGTGCTCAAACTCGTCATCCCCAAAGGCTCCCTCGAGGAACAGACGCTTCGGCTGTTCGAGGCCGCCGACCTCCGCCTGCGCCGAGGCTCCGATCGTGACTATCACGGCACCGTGGACGACGATCGGATCGAACGGGTCTCGATCCTCCGTCCGCAGGAGATCCCGCTCTACGTCCAGGACGGGCTGTTCGACCTGGGCATCACCGGCCAGGACTGGATCACGGAGACCGAGGCCGAGGTGGAGGTGCTGACCGCGCTCTCCTACGCGCGCTCCGGAACGGGGCACGGCACACAAGTGGTGCTCGCCGTGCCGAACGGGCACTCCGCGAACAGCGCGAAGGAGATCCCGCCGGGCACCCGGATCTCCACGGAGTTCCTGAAGCTCACCGAGCGGTACTTCGACGACCTCGGGATCAGCGTGAAGGTCGTGTGGTCCTACGGCGCGACCGAGGCGAAGGTCCCCGAGATCGTCGACGCGATCGTCGACGTCACGGAGACGGGCAACACGCTCCGCGCGCACGGGATGAAGATCATCGAGACCTTGCTCACGTCGGAACCGGTCCTGATCGCGAACCGCGAAGCGCTCCAGGAGGAGGCGAGGCGCGCGGCGATCGACGACATCCAGACGCTGCTCCTGGCGGCGCTCCGGGCTGAGGGACGGGTGCTGATCAAGCTCAACGTCGGCGAGGACCGGCTGTCGCAAGTGCTCGCGGTCGTCCCATCGATGAAGGCGCCCACGGTCTCTCCCCTGTCGGAGGGCGGCTTCGCGATCGAGACCGTCGTCGACAAGCGCGGGGTGAACCGCTTGATCCCCGACCTGAAGGCCGCCGGCGCCACGGACATCCTGGAGCTCCCGATCTCGAAGATCGTGCCCTGAACGCCGGTGGTTGACTCCAGTGCACCATCTGTGGAAGCATCAAGCGATGTTTGAACGGCCGTTCAGTTTCCGTCGCTCGCTAAGTTCCCGAGTATCCGCCCGCTGAGGCGCCTCGCCCGCGCGGCCGGGCGCCCCTCCGACCTCTCCCGGTGAGAGGTCGTTCGCGTTTCCGAGACAGCGGTTCTCGGGAGCTTCCGGAGCTCCGTTCAGAAAGGGTGAGATGAGATGGGGAAGATTGGAACGGCGATCGCTCGAGAGGCCGAAACACTCGAGTGGCGGTGGGCCAGGGAGCCGCGCTGGGCCGGCGTGAGGCGACCGTACTCCGCCGAAGACGTGATCCGGCTCCGCGGATCGACCTTCCCAGAGCACACCCTCGCCCGCAGAGGAGCGGAGCGATTCCGGGAGCTACTGCGGACGGAGGACGTCGTGGCGGCGCTCGGGTGCATGACCGGCGGCCAGGCGGTGGAGTGCGTGAAGGCCGGACTCCCGGCGATCTACCTCTCCGGGTGGCAGGTGGCGGCGGACGCGAACCTGGCCGGCCAAACGTACCCCGATCAGTCCCTCTATCCGGTCAGCTCGGTCCCCGCCATCGTCCGACGGATCAACAACGCGCTGCGGCGGGCGGACCAGATCGCCTGGTCGTCCGGCACGCTGGACAGGGACTGGTTCGCGCCTATCGTCGCGGACGCCGAGGCCGGCTTCGGCGGGACGCTGAACGCGTTCGAGCTGATGGGCTCGATGATCGAAGCCGGCGCCGCGGGCGTGCACTTCGAGGATCAGCTGGCGTCCGAGAAGAAGTGCGGCCACCTCGGGGGCAAGGTGCTCGTGCCCACCGAGCAGTTCGAGCGGACCCTCACGGCCGCCCGGCTCGCCGCCGACGTCGCCGACACACCCACCGTGCTGATCGCGAGGACCGACGCGCTGTCGGCCGCGCTGCTCACATCCGACGCCGACGAGCGCGACCGGCGGTTCCTCACGGGCGAGCGCACGGCCGAGGGATTCTTCCGCGTGCGTGACGGCATCGACGCAGCCATCGCGCGCGGGCTCGCGTACGCCCCGCTCGCCGACCTGCTCTGGTGCGAGACGTCCACGCCCGACCTCGACGAGGCGCGCGTCTTCGCGGAGGCGATCCTCAGCGAGTTCCCGGACCGGACCCTCGCCTACAACTGCAGCCCCTCGTTCAACTGGAAGCGACACCTCGGCGACGATGAGATCGCCCGGTTCCGCAAGGAGCTGGCCTCGATGGGGTACCGGTTCCAGTTCGTGACCCTCGCGGGTTTCCACGCGCTCAACGCGTCGATGTTCGAGCTCGCCCACGGCTACGCGGAGGAAGGCATGTCCGCATACGTCCGACTCCAGGAACGGGAGCTCGCCCTCGAGGCCGACGGCTACACCGCCACCCGGCACCAGCGGGAGGTCGGGACGGGCTACTTCGATCTCGTGGCCGACGTGATCTCGGGCGGACGCACCTCCACGACGGCCCTCGACGGCTCCACCGAGCGCGCGCAGTTCTGAGCAGCCGGGCCGCGCCCGGCAGCGCGCCCGCCTATCATCGACGGCCGGATCAGGAGGTATGCGGTCGATGGATCCAGCGCTCGATGTGATCGTCGTCGGTGGCGGCCTCGCCGGCCTCACGGCGGCGCGGGAGCTCGGCCGCCGCGGCCGGCGGGTCCTCCTCCTCGAAGCGCGGGAACGGCTCGGCGGTCGGACCTGGGTCTCCTCTTTCGCCGGGGTCGACGTGGAGTTCGGCGGGGCGTTCGTCCATTGGAGCCAACCGCACCTGTGGGCGGAGATCACCCGGTACGGCCTGGGCATCGTCGAGCTCCCGGACGCCGATCGCGCCTTCCTGCGGAGGGACGACGGGATCGAGGAGCTGGACGAGAAGGTCTACACCCAGCTCAACGACGCGTTCGAGCTGCTCTGTGCGGGAACCGAGGCATACCTCTCGGAACCGATGACGATCCCGCGGGGCCCGGCCGCCGAGGAGGCGGACCTCGCCTCGACCGCCGAGCGGATCGCCGCCCTCGATCTCGATCCGCGGAGCCGGGACCTGCTCGATGCGCTGTGCGCCGGCCTGAGCTCGGCGCCGAACGACCGCGTGGGCTTCCTGACGATCGCCCGGTCGTTCGCCCTCGCCGGCTTCGCCGGGCAGATGGTCCTCGATACGAACGGCCGATGGGAGCTCGACGGAGGAACCACCACACTGGTCGACGCGATGCGCCGCGACGTGCGCGCGGACGTGCGCCTCGGCACGCTGGTCGAGGCGATCGCACAGGACGGGACGGGCGTGACCGTCCGTACGACGGACGGTGAGCACGCGGCCTCGGCGGCGATCGTCGCCCTTCCCGTGAACGCCCTTGGCGCCGTCCGGTTCGACCCGCCGCTCTCGGATCGCAAACGCGAGGCCGCCGAGGAGGGGCTCGTGAGCCTCGGCCTCAAGGTGTGGGCCAAGCTCGCGCCCGGCTTCCCCTCGATGTTCGCGGTCGCGCCGGATCGGTTCCCGCTGTCGTTCGTCCAGGCGATCGCGCCCACCCCGGACGGGGGAACGGTCGTCGTCGGGTTCGGCCCCTCGGCGGCAGCGCTCTCCCCCGCCGACCCCGAGCCGGTGGCCCGGGCGATCGAGGAGCTGCTCCCGGGTGCTCGCGTGGAAGAGGTCGGTGGTCACGACTGGGTGCGCGATCCGCTCGCCGGGGAGACGTGGGCGTCGTACGGCCCCGGTCGGTCGCTCCGGTGGCTCCCGGAGCTCGAGCGCCGAGAGGGGCGGGTCGCGTTGGCCGGGGGCGACTTCGCCCGGGGCTGGGGCTCCTACATGGACGGCGCGATCGAGACCGGCCTCCGAGCCGGCCGTGAGGTCGAGGCGATCCTGTCGTGAACCCGGTGCGCGATGCGCTGCTCCTCGCCGCGAGGAACCGGTGGCTGAGCGAGCACCTCCCCCGCTTCCGCTTCGTCCGGGCGACGGTCAAGCGGTTCATGCCCGGCGAGCGGATCGAGGACGCTCTCGACGCGGCGGCACGCCTCGCAGAGGACGGGATCCCCGCCACGTTCACCTATCTCGGGGAGAACGTCCGGAACGCGGCCGACGCCGACGCGGTGGTCCAGCATTACCTGCGGCTCTTCGAGTTGATCGAGGAGCGCGGGCTCGACGCCGAGATCTCGGTGAAGCCGACGCACCTCGGTCTCGACCTCGATCCGGAGGCGACGGTGGAGCGGCTGCGACTGCTCGTCGACCGCTCCGCCGCCATGGGGAGGCACCTGTTCCTGGACATGGAGTCCGCTCCGTACGTGGAGCCGACGCTCGCGATCTACCGCTCGCTCCGCGCGGGGTCCGATCGCGTCGGCGTGTGCATCCAGGCGTACCTCCACCGGACGCCGCAGGACGTCGCCGACCTGCTCGCGGCCGGCGGCTCGATCCGGTTCGTGAAGGGCGCGTACCACGAGCCGCGCGATATCGCGATCCATGATGCGCGCCGGATCCGGGAGGCGTTCCGGAAGCTCGCCCTCGAGTTCCTCCGATGGGGTGGTGGCGGCCGCCTGGCGCTCGGGACGCACGACGTCCAGCTGCTCGCGGAGATCGAGCGAGCGGCGGGCGCCGCCGGTTCCGGGCGCGACGACTACGAGATCCAGATGCTCTACGGCATCCGCGTCGCCGACCAGCGACGCCTGGCGCGGGAAGGGTTCCGGGTCCGCGTGCTGATCAGCTACGGCACGCACTGGTACCCGTGGTTCATGCGCCGCGTGGCAGAGCATCCCGGACGCAACATCTGGCTCGCGATCCGCAACCTTCTCGCGCGTCGGTGACTGGCCTCCGCGCCGGGCGTCGGTGATGGACGCAGGCACGATCCACGGCGCGCCGCGAACCTAGACTGACGCGATGGCGAGGCGCCTGCACGGAGCGATCGCGGCAGCGGTCACGCCGCTCATGGACGGCGGCCGCTCCCTCGACCCCGACTCGTTCGGGCCGCTCGTGGGGTTCCTCGCGGCGGGCGGCGTGGACGGCCTCCTCGCCTGCGGCACGACGGGTGAGGGCGTGCTCCTGACGGTCCGGGAGCGGCGTCACGTCACCGAGGCCTTCCTCGCCGTCCGGCCCGAGGGCTTCCAGATCGCCGTCCACGCAGGGGCGCAGACCACCCGCGACACCGTGGCGCTCGCGGCGCATGCGCTGGAGGTCGGCGCCGATGCCGTTGCCGTCATCGCGCCGCCCTACTTCCCGCTCGACCCGCGAGCGCTCTTCGAGCACTTCCGGTCCGCGGCAGATGCCTGCGACCCGCTCCCGTTCTACATCTACGAGTTCGCGGAGCGCAGCGGCTACGCGATCCCCTTGGACGTCGTCGGCCAGCTGCGCCGGGAGCAGGGCAACGTCGTCGGGATGAAGGTGAGCGACACACCCTTCGACGCGATCGAGCCCTATCTCGTCGAGGGCATGGACGTGTTCGTCGGCTCCGAGCCTCTGGTGCGCGCGGCGATGGAGCGCGGCGCGGTGGGAGCGGTCTCGGGACTCGCGTCGGCATGGCCGGACGTCGTCGCCTCGCTCGTGCACGAGCACAGCCCCGAGGCGCACCTGCGCGTCACCGAGCTGCGCGAACGGCTGGCGGGGATCCCGTTCCACGCCGCCCTGAAGCAGGTCCTGACGGATCAAGGGGTGCTCCTTCACGACGATGTCCGGCCGCCCCTACGCGCCCTCACGCTGGAGGAGCGCACGGCCGTTTCGACCCTCGCCGTCCCGGCTTGACGCCGGCGATGGGCCGTCGGTAGGTTTTGCACCTGCAATTCCGACCCCAGGGATGGGATTCGACCGGATGATCCGAACGCGAACGGCCGGACAGGTGGCGGCGATGATCCCCGACCGTCTCTGCTGCTGTCCCGAGGTGACCAGCGAGGCCCCAGCCGGTCTCGCAACCCTCGCCCGGTCGTAGCGCCCCACCGGCCGCCGCGAGGCGCCCCCTTTCCGTCTCCTGGAAGGCATCGCCGATGGCACGCACCGAACAGAGATCCCCCCGCCCCCGGGGTCAGGGGCAGTGGGCGCTCGGCTATCACGAACCGCTGAACACGGCCGAGCAGATCAAGAAGGAAGCCGAGCCGCTCGAGGTGCGACAGCGGATCGAGCGCGTCTTCGCACCGGGCGGCTTCCGCTCGATCGGCAAGCAGGATCTTCGCAACCGGATGCGTTGGTGGGGCCTCTACACCCAGCGGAAGCAAGGGGTGCCCGGGGAGCGGACCGGAAGCGCGGAGCCGGAGGAGCTCGAGGATGAGTTCTTCATGATGCGGATCCGGATCGACGGCGGCCGCCTCACCGCCGATCAGCTCCGCGCGATCGCCTGGGCGAGCGAGACCCACGGTCGGGATGTCGCGGACGTGACGGATCGACAGAACGTCCAGCTCCACTGGATCCGGATCGAGCACGTGCCCGAGATCTGGGAGCGCCTCGAGGCCACCGGCCTCACGACCGCCGAGGCGTGCGGCGACACGCCCCGCGTGATCCTGGGGTGCCCCCTCGCAGGGATCGACGCGGAGCAGATCCTCGACGCCTCCGGAGTGATCGCCGAGGTCCGTGACCGGTTCATCGGCACGACGGAGTTCTCGAACCTGCCGCGCAAGTACAAGACCTCGATCAGCGGATGCGCCGCGTTGTGCACCGACCCGGAGATCAACGACATCTCGCTCGTCGGCGTGGCGCACCCGGAGCTCGGCGTGGGCTTCGACCTGTGGGTCGGCGGCGGCCTCTCCACGAATCCGATGTTCGCGCAGCGCCTCGGAGCGTTCGTCCCTCCGGAGCGCGCCGCGGAGGCGTGGTCCGCGGTGACGTCGCTGTTCCGCGAGTACGGCTACCGCCGGTCGCGCAACCAGTCGCGGTTGAAGTTCCTGGTGAAGGACTGGGGGGCGGAAGAGTTCCGCCGTGTCCTCGAGAAGGAGTTCCTCGACTCGCCGCTCCCCGACGGACCGGCTCCGCCGCTCGTCCCCACGGTGGCGCGCGACCACATCGGCGTCCGCCCGCAGCTGGACGGTCGCGCCTCCGTGGGCTTCGCGCCCCGCGCCGGGCGCGTGAGCGGTCACCAGCTCCGCCTGGTCGCCGATCTCGCCGACCGGTTCGGGAGCGGACGGATCCGCACGACCTCCCGTCAGGCGTTGATCATCGTCGACGTCCCGAGGAACGATGCCCCAGAGCTGACGGCGCGCTTGGACGAACTGGACCTGCCCACGACGCCGAGCCCGTTCCGCAAGGGCGTGATGGCCTGCACGGGGATCGAGTTCTGCAAGCTGGCGATCGGGGAGACGAAGGGCCGAGCCAGGTGGCTCGCCGAGGAGCTGGACCGCCGGTTGCCCCGCTTCGGCGAGGAGATCCGGGTGCACGTGAACGGCTGCCCGAACTCCTGCGCCCGGTTCCAGGTGGCAGACATCGGGCTGATGTCGGCGCTCGCGAAGCGGCCCGACGGGACCCGATCGGACGCGTTCCTGGTGCATCTGGGCGGCGGGTTCGGGACGGAGACGAACGGTGGGAACGACGGCGCCTTCGGGAGGAAGGTGAAGGGGGTCCGCGTCCTCGCCGAGGACGCGGCCGACTACGTCGAGACCCTGGTCCGCCGGTATCGGAGGCAGCGCGGAGCTGACGAGCCGACCTTCGGGGAGTTCGTCCGCGGCCTGGACGACGACGCGCTCACCGCGTTCGCGACGCCGGAGCAAGGCCGGTGAGCTCCGCGACCCCACGTGCCGTGCCGTTCTACTGCCCGTTCTGCGGCGAGCAGGAGCTGCGGCCCGGGGAGCCCTCGGGCTGGCGGTGCGAGGTGTGCGAGCGCAGTTTCGAGCTCCGGATCACAGCGATCGGAGGTGGGGGTTGATGGCCGATCGCGATCCCGTCCAGCCGCTCCACCAGCCTGTCCTCCCGGTCTTCGACGAGGAGGAGGTCTGGGTGCAGCACGCCGCCGAGCGGTTCGAGGACGCCGCGGCGAAGGATCTCCTGGCGTGGGCGCTCGAACGCTTCCATCCCCGGATGGCGATCAGCGCGGCCGGCGGGGTCGACGGGATGGTGCTCGTGGACATGGCGTGGCGGCTCAACCCCGACGTCCGCGTCTTCACGCTGGACACTGGCCGGCTGCCCGCGGAGACGTACGATCTCTTCGAGAAGGTCCGCGAGCGCTACGGGATCGCCGTCGAGTTCGAGTACCCGGAGACGGACGCCGTCTCGGCGATGGTGACCGACCACGGACCGAACCTGATGTACGGGAGCGTCGACCTCCGACTGCGGTGCTGCGAGATCCGCAAGGTGGAGCCGCTGAAGCGCAAGCTCGCGACGCTGGATGCGTGGGTCGCGGGCCTCCGCCGGGAGCAGTGGCGGAGTCGCAAGAACATCGCGAAGGTCGAGCTGGATCGCGATCACGGCGGGATCGTGAAGCTCAACCCGGTTGCCGACTGGACGCTCGACCAGGTCTGGGACTACATCAGGGAGCACGACGTCCCCTACCACGCCTTGTTCGACCAGGGCTACACGTCGATCGGATGCGCACCGTGCACCCGCGCTGTGGTTCCGGGTGAGTCCGAGCGCGCCGGCCGGTGGTGGTGGGAGCAGGAGACCGACAAGGAATGCGGCATCCACTGCTCCGTCGGATTGCTCGGATCCGCGTCAGATCGCGAGCGAGCTGCTGGTCAGGGATGGCAGGCGGGAGATGACCGCGCGTGGGAGGGGGAGCCACGATGAGCTTCGGCTACCCCGTGATGCTGGAGCTCTCGGGGAGACGCTGCCTGGTGATCGGCGCCCAGGCGATCCTGGAGGGCAAGGTCGAGGGACTCCTCGCCGCCGGCGCGGACGACGTGCTCGTCGTGGAGCCGAGCGTGGACGATCGGTTCGACGGTGTGATGGGCGTCCGGGTCGAGCGGCGGGTGTGGCGCCCCGGCGACCTGGACGGAGCATTCCTCGCGGTGGCCTCGTCCGACCACGGCGTCACGCGCGCCGCGATCGCCCGGGAGGCACGAGCGCGCAGCGTACTCGTCAATATCGTTGACGATAACCCCCTCTGCGACTGGGCCGCGCCCGCCGTCGTCCGTCGAGGAAACCTGGTCCTGGCGATCGGCACCGGCGGAGTCTCGCCTGCGGTGGCGCGTCTCGTCCGCGAACGGCTCCAGGCCGAGTTCGGCGCGGAGTGGGTCGAGGTGCTACGAGTCGTCGGCGAGGTGCGACGCGACACGCTCGCCTCGCTCCCCGATCTCCGAGCACGCGCCAGGCGGTGGCAGAAGGCCCTCGACCTCGACGAGGCGGCCGGCCTGGTGCGGGACGGACGCGCCGAGGAGCTCCGAACCCTCCTCCGGGAGCGGCTGCTGGACGGGGTCGGAGCCTCGTGACGGGTCGCGTCATCCTCGTCGGCGCCGGCCCCGGTGACCCGGAACTGATCACGCTCCGCGGTGCACGGGTGCTGGCCGAGGCGGACGTCATCGTGTTCGACCGGCTGGTCGCGCCCGCACTCATCGACCTGACACCTCCCGGCACCGAACGGATCTACGTCGGCAAGGAGCCCGGCCGCGCTCCCGTGCCGCAGCGCGACATCGAACGGCTGCTCGTCGCGCGCGCCCTCGACGGATCGGTCGTGGTTCGTCTG
>CBHFMJ010000017.1:0-17485 GCA_965994715.1 uncultured bacterium
AGGAGGAACCGATGGTCAACGAACGACCCGAGATGCTCGCGAAGAGCGCCACCCTGTACTTCGGTCCCTGGTACCGCCAGTCGCCGTTCTTCCGGTCGACGCTCCGGGCGGGCTGCACCGCCTACGACATCTACAACCACATGTATCTCCCGGGTTACTTCGACGATCCCGAGGTCGAGTATCACCTCCTCGCGACCGGCGTGACGATGTGGGACGTCGGCGTGGAGCGGACCGTGCAGATCGCCGGCCCCGACGCGGACCGGCTGGTCGACATGATCACGTGCCGCGATCTCTCGACGTGCGCCGTGAAGCAGGGCAAGTACATGATCGTCACCGCGCCGGACGGAGGGATCGTGAACGACCCGGTCCTGCTGCACGTGGCCGAGAACACGTGGTGGATGCAGCTGGCCGACTCCGATGCGGGCCTGTACGCGATGGGGGTCGCCGCCACATCGGGCCTCGACGCCGAGGTCTCGTTCCCGGACGTTCACCCGATGCAGGTCCAGGGTCCGCTCTCGGCCAAGACGCTCGAGAAGCTCGTCGGTCCCGCGATCTACGACATCAAGTACTACTGGGTGGACGAGTTCGAGATCCAGGGCATCCCGGTCCTCATCAGCCGGACGGGGTGGACCGCGATCCCGGGCTTCGAGGTGAACCTCCTGGACGGCAGCAAGGGAGACGAGCTCTGGAACGCCATCGCCGGGGCGGGCGAGGAATTCGGGATCAAGCCCATCGCGCCCTGCGAGGCCCGCCGGATCGAGGCCGGGATCTTCAACTACGGCTCCGACATGAAGATCGACGACACGCCGCTCCACGTGATGGGGCTCGAGCGCCTCGTGGAGGAGCAGCCACAGGACTACATCGGGAAAGAGGCCCTCGAAGGGCTCAAGCGGGAGGGGGTGGATCGGAAGCTCGTCGGCATCGAGCTCGCGGGCGACGCGCTCCGAGCGGAGATGTCCGAGTACTGGCCCGTCCATCACGAAGGGAGGCAGGTCGGTCACATGACCGACGCCGTCTGGTCGCCCGGGCTGGCCAGGAACATCGGCTACGTCTGGGTGCCGTTCAACCTCTCCGCGCCCGGGACGGCGCTCGACGTCGAGACCGAGGACGGCGACCAGCTCGTGGGGAGAACCGCCGCCATCCCGTTCGTCGATCCGCGGAAGGAGCGGCCCGCCGGCTCGCTGCTCGAGTAATCTCGACGCTCCGCGCCTCCGACGGGTGGAGCGGACGCCGAACCTTGGCACGACCGGGAGCGAACCCCTCGCGTGAAGTCAGCCACGACATCCCGACGATCGCTGCCGGTGATCGCGTGCCTGGTCCTCCTGCTGGCCGCTTGCACGGCGACCCTCGGGGACACGGTGTCGCCACCCGCGGCGACGTCGGCCGCCCCGCGGCTGCATCTCGGGAAGGAGCCCTACGCCGCGGTCGCGACGAGGGTCCTCCCTTCCGTGGTCAACGTGACGACGGACGTCTATCAGGCCTCGGCGACCGGCGCTCCCGAGGAGGGCCAAGGGATCGGGACCGGCTTCATCGTCCGAGCGAACGGGGTCGTGGTGACCAACTGTCACGTGGTGCAGGGGGCGTCTCGGATCACGGTGTTCACGTCCGAGGACGAACCCACGCGCTACGACGCCCGAGTGATCGGTGGCGACTGCGAGCACGACCTCGCCGTCCTGAAGGTGGACGCCGAGGGGCTCCCGACGATCCGGTTCGGAGCGAGCGCGGACCTCCGGCTCGGCCAGCAGGTCGTGGCGATCGGCTACGCCCTGGCGCTGGAGGGAGGGCCATCCGTGACGGCGGGGATCGTCTCCTCCCTCGATCGGACGATCCGCGTGCAGGATCCGCGATGCACCGTGTGCTCGAACGGCGTTCGCACCTACAGCGAGGTGATCCAGACGGACGCGGCGATCAACCACGGGAACTCGGGAGGTCCGCTGGTCGACATGGCCGGCCGGGTCGTGGGGATCAACTCCGCCGGCAGCGACAGCGCCGAGAACATCGGCTTCGCGATCGCGATCGACTCCGTCCAGCCGGCGATCGAGTCTGCGATCTCGGACCCGTTGCGAGCCACCGCGTATCTCGGCATCTCGACCAGGAGCGTGACGGCCGACCTCGCGTTCCAGATGGATCTTCCCGTCGAGAGCGGGGCGCTCGTCCTGGCCACACTCGCGAACGGCCCTGCGGCGGAGGCGGGGATGCGTGAAGGGGACGTGATCGTCGATATCGACGGCGAAGCGATCGAGGTGGCCGAGGATCTCGGACGCGTGTTGGACGCGCTCGCTCCGGGCGACGAGGTCGACGTGCGTGTCGTCCGCTCCGACGGAGAGGAACGCACCCACCGGGTGACGCTGGGAACGAAGCCTCTCCCCACGGAGTTCCTGGAGCCCTGAGCGCTCCGTCGACCCTCTGGGGCCGTGGCGGTCTGCGCTAGCCTCTGCACGTGAGGCACACGCGCGACGGAGCCCGTCGATGAGCGCCCCGTTCGAAGCGGGCGAGAAGGTCCTGCTGATCGATCAACGGGACCGCACGCACCTGTTCTCGCTCCGGGCGGGCGCCACGTACCACACGCACGCCGGCACCCTGGCCCACGACGACGTGATCGGGCGGCCCGAGGGAACGACGGTCACCACCGCCCGCGGCATGGTCTTCTCGGCGTTCCGGCCGCGGTTCGCCGATTTCGTGCTCAAGATGCCCCGCGGCGCGCAGGTCGTCTACCCGAAGGACCTCGGACCGATCGTGGTGTACGCCGACGTCTTTCCCGGCGCACGTGTGCTGGAGGCGGGCACGGGCTCGGGCGCGCTGACGATCGCCCTCTGCCGGGCCGTCGGGGAGGAGGGTCGCGTCGTCACCTACGAGCTCCGGGAGGAGCATCGGGCACAGGCGCAAGCGAACGTCGAGTCCTTCTTCGGGAAGATCCCGGACCGGCTAGACATGCGCGCCGGCGACGTGACCGAGGCTGCCGCCGGCGGGGAGCGGTTCGACCGGGTGGTCCTGGATCTCCCCGAGCCGTGGAAGCCGCTCGAGGCGCTGCACGCGGTCCTGGAGCCGGGAGCCGTCCTGTGCGCCTACCTTCCCACCACGATCCAGGTCCACCAGCTCGTCCTGGCGCTGCCCCGGTCCGGCTACCTCCACATCGAGACGTTCGAGGTGCTGAAGCGTGGGTGGCACGTGACGGAGCGGAGCGTGCGGCCGGACCACCGGATGGTCGGTCATACGGGCTTCCTGACCCTGGCCCGCGTCGGATCGGAGGACTAGCATCTGCGAAGTACCCGGTTCCAGGCATCGGCTTCGTTCGCCTGCCTGCCGTATCTACAGAAAAGGACCCCCTGAGGGGTCAAGATGCTGCCAGTACCATCGATGACTCGGGTGGGAGGTGAGAACGGATGGCGGATCGCCGCGAGCAGGCGGAGCAACGCGAGAAGCAGGTCCACGAGCTGCAGACGCAGATCTCCTTCCTCGAGGAAGAGGTGGGGCTGCTGCGACGCCGCCTGACCAACGCCCCCCGCCAGGTCCAGCTCCTCGAAGAGAAGCTCGTCGAGACCCGGGAGGCGCTCGCTCGCGCCACCGGCCAGAACGAGAAGCTCGCCGACGCCCTGCGGGACGAGAAGCAGCGCATCGAGGCCCTCGCCGAGGAGGTCGAGAAGCTCTCCCAGCCGCCCGCCACCTTCGGGGTGTTCATCGGGAGCAACGACGACGGATCCGTCGACGTCGTGACCGCCGGCCGGAAGTTGCGTGTGATGCCGGCCCCGGACCTCGATGCCGACAAGCTGGTGTCCGGGGCGCAGGTGATCCTGAACGACGCCCTCAACGTGGTGGAGGTGCTCGACCCCGACGGCACCGGCCAGGTGGTCAAGGTGAAGGACAAGCTCGGCACCGACCGAGCGGTGGTCGTGAGCCGGGGTGACGAGGAGCACGTGGCGTATCTGGCCGGGTCGCTCCTCGGTGCCGTCGTGCGCGCGGGCGACCCGGTCCTGTACGACGCGCGCTCCGGTGTGGCCACGGAACTCCTCCCCAGGGAAGAGGTCGAGGAGCTCGTCCTGGAGGAGATCCCCGACATCACCTACGAGGACATCGGAGGGCTCGAGGGTCAGATCGAGGCGATCCGCGACGCCGTCGAGCTTCCCTTCCTCTACGCGGAGCTCTTCCAGGAGCATCAGCTCGAGGCCCCGAAGGGCGTGCTGCTCTACGGACCGCCGGGCTGCGGGAAGACCCTGATCGCCAAGGCCGTTGCCAAGTCGCTGGCGGACAAGGTGCGCGAGCGGACCGGCCGGGAGGACGCCCGAAGCTACTTCCTGAACGTGAAGGGCCCGGAGCTCCTCAACAAGTACGTCGGCGAGACCGAGCGGCAGATCCGGGAGATCTTCCAACGCGCCAAGGAGCGGAGCGAGGAAGGGCTCCCCGTGATCGTGTTCTTCGACGAGATGGATTCGATCTTCCGAACGCGAGGGACCGGCATCAGCTCGGACGTGGAGTCGACGATCGTGCCGCAGCTGCTCTCCGAGCTGGACGGTGTCGAGACCCTCAAGAACGTGATCGTGATCGGCGCGTCCAACCGCGAGGACCTGATCGACCCCGCGATCCTGCGACCCGGGCGCCTCGACGTGAAGATCAAGATCGAGCGACCGACCGCCGAGCAGGCCAAGGACGTCATGTCCAAGTACCTGCATCCAGTGGTGCCGATCCACCCCGACGAGGTCGACCGGCACTCGGGCGACGTCCAGGTGACCGTCGCCCGGATGATCGAGCGGACCGTCGAGCAGATGTACGAGCCCTCGGAGCGCAACCGGTTCCTCGAGGTCACCTACGCGTCGGGCGACAAGGAGATCCTCTACTTCAAGGACTTCAACTCGGGGGCGATGATCGAGAACATCGTCCGCCGCGCGAAGAAGGACGCCATCAAGCGTTTCCTGTCCAAGGGCGAGAAGGGGATCAAGACCGAGGACCTCCTGACGGCGATCCGGGACGAGTTCAAGGAGAACGAAGACCTCCCGAACACCACCAACCCCGACGACTGGGCGAGGATCTCGGGCAAGAAGGGCGAGCGGATCGTCTACGTCCGCACCCTGCTCGGTGACGAGGGTGATGGACGCCAGGTCGAGCGCGTGAGTCCCGGCCAATATCTGTAGGGTCGCCGGGTGGCCATCCCGAAGGTCCTGGGCACCGAGACCGAGTACGGCATCGCCGCGGTCGGTGTGCCGGACTTCAATCCCGTGCTCGCGTCGTCCTTGCTGATCTCGACGTTCGCGGGCTCGCTCCGACGGATCCGTTGGGACTACGAACAGGAGTCGCCGCTCCGCGACGCGAGAGGCTTCGAGCCGATCCCGTCACGCGAGGTCTCCGACGAGGACCTGGGGTTGGCGAACGTGATCCTCCCCAACGGGGCCAGGTACTACGTCGATCACGCGCACCCGGAGTACTCCACGCCGGAGTGCCTCACGTCGCGCGACCTGGTGATCCACGACAAGGCGGGGGAGCGGATCCTCGAGCGATCGCTGCGCGAAGTCGCCACGCAGCTGCCGGACTCACCGGCGCTGCTGATCTACAAGAACAACTCGGACGGCAAGGGCAACTCCTACGGGACCCACGAGAACTACCTCGTCGATCGGCTGACCGCGTTCGCCGACATCGTGCGGGACCTGACCCCGTTCTTCGTGTCCCGCCAGGTGTTCTGCGGGGCCGGGAAGTTGGGCTCCGAGGCGCCGTGGGACGAGCGGGGCCGACCGATCTACCAGCTCACGCAGCGTGCCGACTTCTTCGAGACCGAGGTCGGCCTGGAAACCACGCTGAAGCGCCCGATCATCAACACGCGCGACGAGCCGCACGCGGACCCCGAGAAGTATCGCCGCCTGCACGTGATCGTCGGCGACGCCAACATGTGCGAGGTCGCCCAGTTCCTGAAGGTCGGCACGACCGCGATCGTGCTCAAGATGATCGAGGACCGCTTCCTACCGGACCTCTCCCTCGAGGGGCCCGTACGAGCGTTGCACGAGATCTCGCGGGACCTGACGTGCACCGTCGAGGTCCCGCTCGCCGACGGCAGGCGGTTGAGCGCGGTGCAGCTCCAGTGGGAGTACTTCGAGCACGCGAAGAAGTACGTCGAGCGAGAGGACGACACGCCCGATCAGCGCGAGGTTCTCGAACGCTGGGAAGCGATCCTGACCTCGCTCGAGAGCGAGCCGCTCTCGCTCCATCGCGAGCTCGATTGGGTGGCGAAGTTCCGTCTCCTCGAGGCCTATCGGGAGCGAGGTGGATTGGAGAGGAGCGATCCGAAGCTGCACGCGATCGATCTCCAGTACCACGACGTCCGCCGCGAGAAGGGTCTCTACTACCGGCTCGAACGCGCGAACAAGGTCGATCGCCTGGTGGACGATGCGGACGTCGAACGCGCCGTGATGGAGCCGCCGGAGGACACGAGGGCCTACTTCCGAGGGCGATGCATCGGCAGGTACCCGGATGCGATCGCGGCCGCGTCGTGGGACTCCCTCATCATCGACACCGGCGCGGAGGCGCTCCAGCGCGTCCCGATGCGAGAACCGCTTCGGGGTACGAAGGCACACGTGGACGCCTTGCTCGAGGCTTCCCATGACGCCGCCTCCCTCGTGGCGGCGCTCCAGGGGTAGATCGGGCAGCTCGAAGGGACTCGCGGCGCGGCCGATACAATCGCCACGGAGGAGGAACCATGCCTGAACAAGAGCGCAAACAGGTCAAGAAGGGCGGCGGCGGCGGCGAGAGCGACACCGACGCCGGCCAGGTCTCCGCGACCTCGAAGGCCGCCGAGCTCAAGGAGGAGATGGACGACATCCTCGACGAGATCGATTCGGTCCTCGAAGAGAACGCCGAGGAGTTCGTGAAGTCCTACGTCCAGAAGGGCGGCGAGTGACCGATCGGGTCGAGCTCCCGCTGTCGGGAGCCTCGTTCGGCGCCGACCCCAGCTTCGTCGAGCTCCTTCGTCGTCAGCGTCCCGAGGCGCTCCCGTCGTCGCTCCAGATGAGCGGACCTCTGGAGGTCGCCCAAGGAACGACCGTCCTCGGATTGCGATCCGCGGACGGCATCGTCATGGCGGGTGACCGCCGAGCCACGGCCGGCTACACGATCGCGGACGCGAAGATGAAGAAGGTGTTCGCCGCCGACGACTTCTCCGCGATCGCGATCGCCGGTGCGGCGGGCCAGGCCGTCGAGACCGTCCGGCTGTTCCAGCTCGAGCTCGAGCACTACGAGAAGCTCACCGGGGATCGCCTGTCCCTGGAAGGGAAGGCGAACCGGCTCGCGCAGATGATCCGTGCCAACTTTCCTCTCGCGATGCAGGGGCTCGTGGTGGTCCCGCTGTTCGGCGGCTACGACGTCGCGAGGAGCGAGGGCCGGCTCTTCTACTACGACGCCACCGGGGGACGCTGGGAGGAAGAGGACTATCAGGCGACCGGCTCGGGGGCGCAGCCCGCGAAGAACTCCCTGAAGAAGCGGTGGAGGCCCGGGCTGACCCACGAGGAAGCGCTCCGCGTCGCGGTCGAGGCGCTGATCGATGCGGCCGAGGACGACGTGGCGACGGGCGGCCCCGATCTCGCGAGAGGCATCTTCCCGGTGGTCGTCACGGTGACGGCCCTGGGCGCGACGGAGTCCACCGACGAGGACGTCGCGAGCGCCGTCCGAGCAGTGCTGGAGGCGAGGGCCTAGATGTCGTTCATGCCCTACGTCTCGCCCGATCAACTCATGAAGGATCGGTCGGAGTACGCCCACAAGGGGATCGCGAGAGGGCGCTCCGTGATCGGCCTCGAGTTCGCCGACGGCCTCTTGTTCATCGCCGAGAACCCGAGCGCCACCCTCCACAAGATCAGCGAGATCTACGACCGGATCGCGTTCGCGGGGGTCGGGAAGTACAGCGAGTTCGAGGACCTGCGGATCGCCGGCATCCGGCTGGCGGACCTCCGCGGGTACTCATACGGTCGGGAGGACGTGAAGGCGCGGGACCTCGCGAACGCGTACTCGCAGGCGCTGTCGACGATCTTCACGCAACAGATGAAGCCCTACGAGGTGGAGATCCTCGTGGGCGAGGTGAACGGAGAGATCGACGGCACGTCGATCTATCACGTCCTGTTCGACGGGAGCGTGACCGACGAGCACGGGTTCGTCGCGATCGGGGGTCACGCGGACGACCTCACCGAAGAGCTCAAGGAGCGGTACAACGCCGGATGGGATCTGGCCACCGCCGTGAAGACCGCGGTGCAGGTGTTGGGCGCTCCTGACCAGCGCACGATCGAGCACGACCACATCGAATCGGGCGTGCTCGAGCGCAGCCAGAGCCGACGTCGCAAGTTCCGCAGGCTGACGGACGACGAGATCGCCGGATTCCTCGCCGGCTGAGCAGGAGGTTCCTCCGGGCCTCGCCGAAGCGACGGGGCCGCACCTCGGATCTTCACTGGGGTTATCACGGGCTGGCCTAGACTCGTTCCATGGAGCGCAGGATCTTCGGCCTCGAGAACGAGTACGGCGTGACCTGCACGTTCCGCGGGCAGCGCCGGCTCTCGCCGGATGAGGTGGCGCGCTATCTCTTCCGCCGGGTGGTGCACTGGGGACGGTCGTCCAACGTCTTCCTCGAGAACGGGGCGCGGCTGTACCTCGATGTCGGGTCGCATCCGGAGTACGCGACGCCCGAATGCGACGACGTCGAGGAGCTCGTGGCCCACGACAAGGCGGGGGAGCGGATCCTCGAGGCGCTCCTCGGCGCCGCCGAGCTCCGGCTCCACGAGGAAGGCATCTCCGGCCAGGTCTACCTCTTCAAGAACAACACCGACTCGGCGGGCAACTCCTACGGCTGCCACGAGAACTATCTGGTGGCCCGGCACGGGGAGTTCGCTCGGATGGCCGACGTCCTGATCCCGTACTTCGTGACCCGCCAGATCTGGTGTGGCGCAGGGAAAGTGCTGCATGGGCCGAGGGGTGCTCAGTACTGCATCTCCCAGCGGGCGGAACACATCTGGGAAGGCGTCTCTTCGGCGACGACCAGGTCGAGGCCGATCATCAACACGCGCGACGAGCCGCACGCGGACGCCGAGCGGTTCCGCCGTCTCCACGTGATCGTCGGTGATTCGAACATGAGCGAGTGGACCAGCTATCTCAAGGTCGGCATCACCGACCTCGTCCTCAGGATGGTCGAGGGCAACACGGTGATGCGTGATCTCACCCTCGAGAACCCGATCCGCGCGATCCGGGAGATCAGCCACGACACCACCGGCACGCGGAAGGTGAAGCTCGCGAACGGCAGGGAGCTGTCCGCGATCGAGATGCAGCAGGAGTACTTCGAGAAGACCTCGCGTTTCCTCGAGCGGCGGGGAACCGACGACGCCTCGAAGAAGCTCCTCTACGAGTGGGGCGAGGCTCTCGAGGCACTGGCTGAGGGTGTCCCGGAACGGTTGGTACGCAAGGTGGACTGGGTCACCAAGCGGATGGTGATCGAGCGCTACATGGAGAAGCACGACCTCTCGCTCGCCTCACCCAGGATTGCTCTCCTCGACCTCACGTACCACGACGTGAACCGCGGCAGGGGGCTGTACTACCTCCTCGAGAAGGCGGGCAAGGTGGATCGCGTCGCCGCGGAGAGCGATATCTCGAAGGCGATGCGCGAGCCGCCGCAGACGACGAGGGCGAAGCTGCGAGGCGACTTCATCCGGCAGGCCAAGGCGAAGCGTCGCGACTACACGGTCGACTGGGTGCACCTGAAGCTGAACGACCAGGCGCAGCGGACCGTGCTCTGCAAGGATCCGTTCAAGTCCGTCGACGAACGCGTGGAGCAGCTGATCGCCCACATGTGATGACGCTCCTCGAAGGAATCATCGACCTCTTCACGATCGGTCTTCCGGAGATCGCCGGCGAGTTCGTCTCCGGGCTGCTCCTCCGGTTCCGTCGAGGTCACTGGCAGCCGATCGCGATGGGGCAACGCCGGAGGGCCGAGGACGCGGTGCGGCGGCTCCGTCGCAACCGCATCGCGGCCTGGGTCCATCCGGCGAAGGGCCAGGGGTACGAGGTCATCGTCCGGACACGGGAGGCCGACGTTGCCAGAGCGCTCCTGAACGCGCCGAGCTCCGGTCGACCCTGAGCGTCCAGGTTCTTACGGGGCGAGGTCCCGCCAGCGGCGGTTCTCGGCGGCCAGCCGGCCGGCGAGGACACCGGCCGCCCCCGCCGCGAGGAAGAACGCGGGATCGTCGTCGATCCCGCGTCCCATCGTGCGCGCATCGAGGTCGCGGGCGCGGAGCTCCTCCAGCGCCGGCTGCCCATCCACCTCGACGAGCTGGTGGGTCTCCTCCAGCTTCCGCGAACGGAGCGACCCCAGGATCGCGGCCCGCTGCTCCTCGTCCTGCAGGACGGGCACGGGGACGTTGACGTCGACCTTGCAGACATCGGCGAGGATCGTGAGCGAATGATGGGAGACGCCCCGGTGGCGCTCGCGTTCGTCGGCGAAGCTCACGCGGAGGGCGGGGATGGGCCGCCCGCCAAGGGTCGCGGCGGCCATCAGCGCGTGGCCGCTCGCGAGCGCGCTCACACCCCAGGTCGTGTCCGTTCCGAGGTTCCCCGGACCGTCGGCGACCACGATCACCTCGGCCTCGAGCAGCTCCTTCGCCGCGAGCAGCCCCGACCACACCGTGACCGCCTCGAGCTCGCCCCCGAAGGCCTGGCCGCACGTGATCCAGCCCTCGAGCAGGCCGACAGCGCGGAGCTCGTCCACGAGCCGGGAGAACCCGCCCGGAAGGGCAGCGCCGTCCGTCATCACGTAGACGACCCGTGCGTCCGACGCACGCTTCGCGCCCGCCGCGATCGGCGCGATCATCGAGTGCAGCGGCGCACACACGACCGGCGTCTGGGCGAGACCCTTGGACGCCTCCAGGAGCGCCGAGTGCGACTCCTCGACGCTCGCGACCGCCGTCTGGAGTGGCGTGTACCTGGCTTTCATCACGTGGCCGGGCGGCGTCTCCCCGGCCGCCTCCCGCCCTTCGACCGCGATGACCAGATGTACGCCACCCGTGCCCAGCCCGAGATCCACCGCCGTCGTGTTGAGGATCACGGCGTCGCCCGACTCCACGTCGCCGCTCATCGCGGGGTACGCGACCGCGGGCGCCACCTCGCCTCCGATCTCGACCTGGAGCTCCTGGGCTCCTCGCCGGGTCGCCGTGACGCCGAGGACGACCCCTCGGCGGATGTGGATCACGGGTCGTTCCGGTCGGAGATCACGGCGTCGATATGATGCCGCAACGATGGGGGAGGGCGACCGTGCGGAGCCACTCGAGCGCCTGCTGAACCTCGTCGGCCTCCTCCTCGAGACACCGCGGCCCCTCACGTTCGAGCAGATCCGGCAGGTCCTTGAGCCGTACGGACAGACCAACCCGGACAGCGCGAAGCGCATGTTCGAGCGCGACAAAGACGTGCTCCGCGAGTACGGCGTGCCCCTCGAGCTCGTGGACGTCGACGTGTGGGGGACGGAGCAGGGGTACGTGATCCCGAAGGAGAAGTACTACCTCCCCGAGATCGAGTTCGAGCCGGGCGAGCTGGTCGCGTTGCTCGTGGCCGCGCAGAGCGGAGGCCAGGACGAGGCGGCGGAGAGCGGTGCCCGCAAGCTCCTGTACGGGGCCGACGGAGGCGTGCTGGCCGGCCTGGGCGGGGGACCCCTCGCCTCCGGGTCCGACGCGCGGAGCAACCTGGTCCACGCGGTGGCTGAGGCGACCCAGGCGCTCCGCAGGATCTCGTTCACGTACCGCACGTCCCAGGGGAAGACGGGCGACCGCGACGTCGATGCCTGGGCGATGGTGTTCCGCGCGGGCCATTGGTACCTGGTCGGCCACGACCGGGAACGGGACGACGTCCGCGCCTTCAGGCTCTCCCGGATCGTGGGAGAGGTGACCGACGCTGGCGAGGGATCCGCGCCGCCCACGGACTTCCGAGCCGCGGACCACGTGGATGCCGGTCCGTGGGTCGCGTCGGGGGACGATCGAGCGGTGATCCTCTTCTCGCCGGACCGCGCCTGGTTCGCGGCGTCCCAGTTCCCGGGGGCCACGGACGTCGGTGTCGACGGGGACGGCCGGGTCGTGATGGAGATCCCGATGGCCGACGAAGAGGCGTTCGCCGCGATGTTGCTGGAGTACGGCCCCGACGCCGTCGTCCGATCCCCGGCCTCGCTGCGGGACACCGTCATCGCCCGGCTGGAGGAGCTCCTTGGCTGAACGCAAACGGAGCGTTCCCAAGACGTCGGATCGGCTCGGGAGGATGCTCGCGATCGTGCCGTACCTGGTGCAGCACCCCGGCTCCGCGCTGGACGACGTCGCGACGGCGTTCGGCGTGGCGCCCGGCCAGCTGCGGCGGGATCTCGACCTCCTGTTCATGTCGGGCCTCCCTCCGTACGGCCCGGGTGACCTGATCGACGTGGACGTGGACGAGGACGGCCACATCTGGATCTCGATGGCCGACCACTTCTCTCGACCCCTCCAGCTGACGCGGATCGAGGCCCTCGCCGTCTACCTCCGGGGGACGGAGCTCCTCGCCCTCCCGGGGATGCCCGACGCCCCGGCCCTCGCGAAGGCACTGGAGAAGCTGCAGCGTTCCCTCGGCGCGGACGCGCTGCGGGAGGCCGAGGGACGCATCGAGATCGCGCGGCGGGGACGAGCGCCGGAGCACCTGGACCTCCTCCGAGCGGCCGCGCGCGCACACGAGCGACTGTCGATCGACTACTTCGCGGCGTCGACGGGGGAGTGGAGCCATCGCGAGATCGATCCCGAGGAGGTCTTCTCGGGGATGGGGCATTGGTACGTGGCGGCCTGGGATGTGGACGCGGACGCCGAGCGACTCTTCCGCGCGGATCGGGTCCGGAGCGCCACGCCGACGGGCGAGACGTTCGTGCCGCGCGGCTTGCGGGGAGCTGGGCGGGACCTGTATTCGCCGACGGGAGACGACGTATCCGTGCGCCTGCGACTGCGACCGGCGGCGCGCTGGATCGCCGAGTACTACGCCACGACCGAGCTCGAGGAACTCAACGACGGGGGAGTCGAGGCGACGCTTCCGGCACGGCAGCTCGGCTGGGTCGCGCGGCTGCTGGTTCGCGTCGGGGACGACGCCGAGGTCGTCGAGCCCGCCGAGCTCAGAGACGAGGTGCGACGGCTCGCCCGCGAGACCCTCGCGGGCTACGGCCACAAGACCTAGTCAGACGGGTCTAGCCCCGACAACGCTCGCGAGCCTCAAGCCGCGTCGCTGGAGGGCCGATAGCTGTCGTGAGATGACCACCATCCGGACGACATGCCCCCGCTGCGGAGAGGTCGACATGGGCCCCGAAGCGATCTCGCTCTCGGTCCGTTCCAGCGGCCGGGAGGGGAGCTACCGCTTCACGTGCCCCCGTTGCGACGACGCCGTCGAGAAGCGGGCCGATCGCAAGATCGTTGCCCTGCTCGTGTCCGCCGGCGTCGATCTCGAACCGAGAGGGAGCGCGGAGATGAGCGAGAGCCTCTTCGATCAGGAGCCCATGGAGGCCGTCGAGCCGCTCGAACACGCGATGGACGGTCCCGCCTTCTCGATCGACGATGTGATCGAGTTCCACTTCCTCCTCGAGGACGACCACTACCTCAAGGAGTTCCTGGCCGGCTCGGAAGAGTCGTAGCTCCCGCCTCGCCGGCAGGCATCCTCCCGCACGTCCGCCCGGTACCATCCCTCCCGTGGAAGCCTGGCTCGTTGTCTGGCTCGTGGTCGGTCTCGTGACCACCGTCGCCCTGCTCGTGATGCTGGGGTTCCTCGTTCGCCACGTGATCCTGCTCGGGCGGACCGCCGGGCGGATGCAGGAGGAGCTGCAGCCGATCGCCGACGAGCTGGCCGCCGCCTCGGCCCGGGCCGCCGACACGGCATCCCGCCTCTCGGAGCGCGCGTCCCCTCAGGGGGCATCCGCCCGCCGCAGGGGTCCCCGATAGACTCGCTGCCGGGCACGTCCCGAGACCGATGCTCAACGTAGGACCCCTCGAGCTCGTCGTCGTCCTCGCCGTGGCGCTGATCGTGGTGGGGCCGGAACGCCTGCCCGAGCTCGCCCGTTCCGTCGGCCGCGTGCTCCGCCAGTTCCGGGAGGTACAGGACGAGGTCCGCGACATGGTGTCGTCGGGGGTCGACGACGACATGCGCCAGGCGGCGGACGAGTTCCGTCAGGCCACCGGCGGCATCAAGCGGGCGACCGACGTGAAGGGCGCCGTCCGCCGGGCCGAACGGACGATCCGGGACGAGACCGCCGCGCCCCGGACGCCCCGCACCCCACGCTCGAAGCGTGTCGGTCGTTCCTCGGCCCCGGCCGAGCCGACCGAAGCGTCTGGACCACCCGCCGACCGGCTCGTGGAGGACGCCGGGACCACGTCCGCGTCCGGCGACGCCTCCGGTGACACGCACGCCTCAGAGGGCACACCACCCGATCCCGAGTCGACACCGGACCCATGAGGACGCTCCCGAGGTGGCGCCGGAAGACCCCCGAGCAGCGCGAGGGCGCGATGTCGCTCATCGACCATCTCAAGGAGCTCCGTCACCGACTCCTGATCTGTCTGTGGGCTCTGCTCGGTGCTTCGGTCGCGGGCTTCTTCCTCTACGAGCCCGCGATGCGCGTGCTCCAGAGCCCGTACTGCGACTTCCTCCGCGAGAACCCGGCGAAGGCCCCGTTCCAGACGGAGGAGTGCTCGCTCATCTTCCTCGGCGCGATCGACGGGTTCCTCGTCACAGTCAAAGTGATCATCTTCCTTGCCCTCGCGATCGCACTCCCCGTGATCCTGTACCAGCTGTGGGCGTTCATCGTGCCCGGGCTCACGGACCGCGAGCGCCGTTGGGCCGTCCCGTTCGTGGCGTTGTCGCTGATCCTGTTCCTGCTCGGCGGACTGGCCGCCTACCTGACGCTGCCGAAAGCGCTCGACTTCCTGCTCGGCGTGGGGGGCGACTTCGTGAGCCCGTTGCTCACGGTCGACAAGTACGTCGGGTTCGTGATCTTCACGATCCTCGCGTTCGGGCTCGGCTTCGAGTTCCCGATCCTGCTGATCTCCCTGTCGGCCGCGGGCGTCCTCACGAACGAGACGATGCGGCGCTACCGGCGACAGGTGGTCCTGGGGCTCGCCATCTTCGCGGCCGTGATCACACCGAGCCCCGACCCGATCTCGATGCTCGCATTGTTGATCCCCCTCTACCTGTTCTACGAGGGAGCTATCATCGTCAGCCGCCTGCTGAAGCGATAGGAACGAGACGATGGCGATCAAGGGCAAGGGACGGACGAAGGCGAGGCAACCGGTGCGCGCGCCTCGGCGCGGCCCCGTCCCGGTCCCGGTGCCATTCCTGCAGCGACGAGGGGTGCAGGCCCTGGCCGCGTTCCTGGCCGGCCTGCTGGTCTTCTGGGGCGGCGTCTGGCTCACGAACGGGCTCCGCGCCCAGGACCGGACCACGCGGGCCGAGGAGCAAAACCTCCTCCGCCGGCGCGCCGGCGCCTCCTGGAAGTCGTTGATCGAGACCGAGGTGGGAACGATCGGCACGGTGCAGGAAGGCTCGCCTCCCGTCGTGCTCCCGGAGGTGAGGACCACCCTCACCGCGCTGGGGGAGCGCACCCCCGCGGATGCCGTCGGACCGCTGCAGGACGCGGCGGCGAGCGCGAAGGAGGTCTCGGGTGCGATCGAGTCCTACGATCTCTCGAGCTCGCTCACGGGCAAGGGCTTCGACAAGGGCCAGGTGCTCCGATTCCTCTCGGCGAGGGACGAGATGCTCTCGTCGCTGATGTTGATCCGCGAAGCCGCCCTCCTCGGCGCGGCCGCCGCGCGTCTCGACGTCGCCGACCGGGCCGGCGTGCTCGGCCGCGCGCAGTCGTTGCTCGCCGAGTCGGACGCCGCGATGACCCGCTTCCAGACCCACCACGTCGAGGCGCTCAGCGGCGCCGGGATCAACCCGCAGCAGCCGGCCCTCCCGGGTCTGCCGGGCGCGTAGGAGCGCATGACCGGCGCAGCGGACCTGGTGGTGGTCGCGAACCCCGCGGCCGGCCACGGGAAAGCGGGGAAGGTGATCGGCTCGGTCACGACCGCACTGCGCCGGCTCGGCGTCGCGCACGAGATCCGCGTCTCCGAGTCGGGCCCGGACGTGGAGCGTCTCGCTCGGGCCGCCTCCGAGGACGGGGCGAGGATCGTGGCGGCGCTCGGAGGCGACGGGACGGCCTCGCTCGCAGCGAACGGGATCCTCGGGACGGGAACGGCCCTGGCGGCCTTGCCGGCCGGCACCGGCGACGACTTCGCGAAGGCGATCGGCGCGGGGAAACTCCGGACCGCGATCGAACTGCTCGCCGACCCGAAGACCGCGGACCTCGACGTGATCGAGGTCACCGTGGGCGTCGTCACGAGGAGCTTCCTCAACATCGCCGGCGCCGGGTTCGACTCCGAGGTGAACGAGACCGCGAACGGGATGACGATCAAGCTGGGTGCGACGGGCACGTACGTCGCTGCCCTGGTCAAGACGCTCTCCAGGTTCTCCCCGGCCGCGTTCGTCGTGACGGTCGACGACGAGCGGATGGAGAGCGAGGCGATGCTCGTCGAGGTCGGGAGCGGCCGCTGGACCGGTGGAGGCATGCGGGTCCTTCCGGACGCCGTCATGAACGACGGACTCCTTGACGTCTGCATCGTGCAGGCGCTCTCCAAGACCGCGTTCCTGCGAGCGTTCCCCCGGGTCTTCATCGGGTCGCACACCACGCACCCCAAGGTCACGATGCGCACCGGGACGAAGGTGGAGGTGGAGGCGAACCGGCGTGTGCTCGTCTACGCTGACGGGGAGCCGATCGGACCGTTGCCCGCGATCTTCGAGATCCGGCCGGGCGCGCTCGCCGTGGTGGTCGGTCCGGACGCCAAGGCCGTACGGTGACCTCATGACGACGGGCCTCCTGCTGATCCATGCCTTCCCCCTCGACGCCCGGCTGTGGGAGCCGCAGCTCGGCTCGTTGGGCGCTCGGCTCCCGCTGGTCGCCCCGCACCTCCCGGGATTCGGTGCGACCGACGGCCCGGACGTCCTCACGATGGCCGCCGCGGCGGACCGGTGCCTCGACGCGCTCGACGAGGCTGGCGTCGACACCGCGGTCGTGTGCGGCCTGTCGATGGGTGGGTACGTGGCGTTCGAGCTGTGGAGGGCTGCGCGGCCGCGCGTCGCCGCTCTGGTGCTCGCGAACACGAAAGCCGAGGCCGACCAGCCCGAGGCCGCGGCGAAGCGCCGGGAGCTGGCCGAGCGCCTGCGGACCGAAGGCCACGGGTTCCTGGTCGACGAGCCGCCGCCGTTGCTCCGGGAGGATGCCCCGGCGGAGCTCCGCGAGCGCGTGCGGGGATGGATCGCGGAACAGACCCCGAACGCGATCGCGGCAGCCTCGCTCGGGATGGCCGAGCGTCCGGACTCGGTAGAGGACCTCGCGACGATCGACGTGCCCACGCTGGTGATCACCGGCTCGGAGGATCGCCTGATCCCCCCCGACGTCACG
>CBHFMJ010000018.1:0-15875 GCA_965994715.1 uncultured bacterium
AGGCTCCTCGGCTGACATGACGCCGGAGGGGCCGATCGTGGCGATCGACCACGTCTACTTCTGGACCCACGACATGGACCGGCGGTGGTCTTCTACGAGACCGTCCTCGGTCTTCCGGTGTCGCGGCGGGCCGGCAACGAATGGGCGGAGTTCCAGGCGGGAGGCGTCCGCCTCGCGCTCCACGGCACGGAGGAGGCATCGACGCCGCCGAGCGGGACCGTCGTCTTCCGCGGGAGGACCTCGATGAGGCCGGATGGGCTCTCCAGCAACGAGGCGTCGTGTTCGACGGACATGGGTCGGAGGTTCCCGGGGTCGCACGGTTCACGACGTTCCACGACCACGACGGGAACCTCCTGCAGCTGCCCGCGTACGGACCCCCGAGGCCATCTCCGGGCTCAAGCGCCCGCTGACCCGTCCCGAGGATGGTTGCAAGGGGTCCGGGGACTTGCCACTCTGTTGCGGCCGGTCCGCCTTCCTTCCCCCGGGCCGGGAGCACGCACGAGATGACCGAGACCGTTCGACGCTTCCCCCGATCGACGCGCGTCGCCGTGGTGGCGGCGCTGCTCGGCGTGGTGTCACTGGTGACGACGGTGGCCGGCGCCGCGCCCTCGAAGGAGGACGTCGAACGGGCCAGGGCGCGGCTCGAGGCCATCGAGGACAAGCTGAGCGGGATCCAGGGCCAGCTCGCAGCCACCCAGGATCAGCTGAACGCGGCGACCGCGAGGGTGGAGCGACGCGAGGCGGCGGTCGAGCAGGTCACGGCCGAGCTGATCCTGACGCAGGAGCAGCTCGACCGTGCCCGGGCGAGCTACGAGCGAGTCTCGACCCGCCTGAACGAACGGGCGGCAGCCGCGTACATGACCGGCCCCGCCTCCAGCATCGACTTCCTCCTGAACGCTCAGAACGTCGCGGATCTCACCGACCGGATCGCCTACGTCGACGCGCTCGCCCAGGCGGACGCCGAGCTCGCGGTGAAGGTGGCGAACGAGAAGAACCGGCTCGTCGCGCTCGAGGCGGAGCTCGAGGAAGAACAGTTGCGCGAGGTCCGGGAGCTCGAGCGTGCGCGGGCAGAGCAGGCCGAGGTGGTCGCGCTCTTCGATGAGCAGCAGCGCCTGCTCTCGACACAGCAGCAGCTGCTCGCCGTGGCGGAGCGGGCGTTCAAGCGCACCGAGCAGAGCTACGAGGACTGGCGCGCCCAGCAGCAGGCGTCGACCGGCGACGCGCTCGGCGGCCGGGAGTGGCGCGGAGGCTCGCTCGCGCCCTTCGACCATGTCTTCGAGGTCTGCCCGGTCCGACAGCCCCGCGCCTACGGAGACGGGTTCGGCGCCCCTCGATACGCGGGCGGCTATCACCTGCACAAGGGAGTCGACATCGTCGCGCCGCAGGGACCGGAGATCCTCGCCCCGTTCGACGGTCAGGCGTTCACGAGCTCGAACGGCCTGGGCGGGAACGTGGTGTTCGTGGTGGGATCGCACGGCACGGCGTACAACGCGCACCTCTGGCAGTACTCCGGAAGTTCGAACGGGACTGTCTCGGCCGGCGAGGTGATCGGCTACGTCGGGAACACCGGTTCGAGCACCACGCCGCACGATCACTTCGAGTTCCACCCGCACACGATGCCGGGCGGAGGCGACTGGTACAGGAGCTCCTACGGATATGGCGTGATCGAGGACGCGATCAACCCGTACCCCTTGCTGCTCCAGGCCTGCGGCTAGCAACGCCTCGTCTCCTATCCTGGAGCCGATGCGACCCGAGGACATCCGACACGTGGGCGTGGTTGGCGCGGGTCTGATGGGATCGGGCATCGTCGAGGTCTGCGCCCGCGCCGGGCTCCGCGTGACGTTCACCGAGGGCTCCGACGAGCTCGTGGCGGCCGGCCGCGGGCGCGTCGAGCGCTCGGTCGCGAAGGCGGTGGAGCGCGGGAAGCTCGACCCGGCCGCAGCCCGTGACCTCCTCGGACGGATCGACGCCGCCACCGACCTGGGCGACCTCGGAGACGTCGATCTCGTGATCGAGGCCGCCACGGAGGACCGGGGTGCGAAGGCGGGGATCTTCGCGGAGCTGGGCCGGCGCACGCGTGCGGAGGTCGTCTTGGCCTCCAACACCTCCTCGATCCCGATCCGGGAGCTCGGGGCCGCGAGCGGGCGTCCCGACGACGTGATCGGGATGCACTTCTTCAATCCACCTCCGGTGATGGCTCTCCTCGAGCTCACGCCGTCCAGCGACACGAGCGAGGAGACGTACGAGCTCGTCCGGGCCTTCGGGACCGACGTGCTGGGTAAGACGTGCGTCCGATCCGGTGACCAGGCCGGCTTCATCGTGAACCGGCTGTTGATCCCGTACCTGTTCGACGCGATCCGCCTCTACGCGTCCGGCTTCGCCAGCCGTGAGGACATCGACACCGCGATGAGGCTCGGGCTCGCCCACCCGATGGGGCCACTCACGCTCTCCGACCTGATCGGGCTCGACACGCTGCTCGCGATCGGCGAGGTCCTCCACGGGGCGTTCCCGGAGGACCCTCGGTACGAGGCGCCGGCGCTGCTCCGCGACCTCGTTGAGCAGGGGAAGCTGGGGAAGAAGTCCGGCGGCGGCTTCTACGACGACTGACGCCCCGTCACCGGGACGCCTCCACACACTCGCATCCCTCGCGGCCGACGGTGGCGGCATGCGCGGTCCCGGGCTCGAGGTCGAGGCGATCCCCCGCGCGGAGCTCGATGTCCCCGGCGTCTGTGTGGAACACGATCGAACCGGACAAGCAGAACAGCACCTTGTGGAAGGCGTGGTCGTGCCGCCCGTAGCGATCCTCGGCAGCGTTGCCCCAGGAGCGCGGAGCCGAGCACCCCTCCGCCTCGAACGTCGCGAGGGCATCATCGAGGGTCGCGGTTCCTGCGTGCTTGGTGGCGCCCATCGCGCTCAGGCCACAGACGTCAACGGACGTCGCCGCGGCCATTCACGGGAGGGACCCCTTTGCGCGCGAACTCCACCCACTGCCCGTGCCAGGGCTCGCGCGCGAACCTCCTCACCTGCAGCGCGCCGAACCCGGTCGCATCGATGCGACCCTGGAGGACCCACGGCGCGGGCTTGGGGTTCTCGGCGGAGAAGTAGCGCTCGAGCGCCATCAGGATCGCCCGCTCCTCCTCGGGCGTGACCCCTTCTGGGATCTCGAACCGGCGCTCGCCGTCGCTCCCGATCGCCATCTCGTGCTCCTACAAGGGGATGTTCCCGTGCTTGCGTGCAGGGATCGTCTCGCGTTTCGTGGACAGCATCCGGAGCGCCTTGATCAGCCGGGGCCGCGTCTCGGCGGGCTCGATCACGTCGTCGATGAACCCGCGCTCCGCGGCGGCGTACGGCGTGGAGAACTTCGAGCGGTACTCCTCGATCAGGTCCTGCCGTCGGGTCTCGGGATCGGTGGCCTTGTCGATCTCTTTCCGGAAGACGACGTTCACCGCGCCCTCCGCGCCCATGACGGCGATCTCGGCCGTCGGCCAGGCGAGCGAGACGTCGGCGCGCAGGTGCTTGGAGTTCATCACCAGGTAGGCGCCGCCGTAGGCCTTCTTCGTGATGACCGTCATACGCGGGACGGTCGCCTCGGCGAACGCGTAGAGCAGCTTCGCCCCGTGTCGGATGATCCCGCCGAACTCCTGCTGGGTCCCGGGGAGGAAGCCCGGCACGTCGACGAACGTGAGGATCGGGATATTGAAGGAGTCGCAGAAGCGGACGAAGCGCGACGCCTTCTCGGATGCATCGATGTCGAGCGTGCCCGCGTTCACCTTCGGTTGGTTGGCGACGATCCCGATCGTGTGCCCGTCGAGCCGGGAGAACCCGGTGACGATCGTCATCGCCCAGAGCGGGAAGATCTCCAGGAACTCGCCGTCGTCGACCACGCGCCGGATCACCTCGTGCATGTCGTAGGGCTCCTTGGCCCGGTCCGGCACCACGTGGGTCAGTCCCTCGTCCATCCGCTCCGGGTCGTCCGTGGTGGCGTAGGCCGGCGGATCCTCGAGGTTGTTGGACGGCAGGAACGACAGGAGGTACCGGACCCGGTTCAGCACGTCCTCGTCGTCCTCGCCGATCAGCGATGCCACTCCGGACTTCGTCGCGTGGGTCATCGCCCCTCCGAGCTCCTCGAACGTCACCTCCTCGCCGGTGACCGTCTTGATCACGTCGGGGCCGGTGATGAACATGTGCGAGGTCTCCTTCACCATGAACGTGAAGTCGGTGATCGCGGGCGAGTACACCGCCCCGCCGGCGCACGGGCCCATGATCACCGAGATCTGCGGGATCACGCCGCTCGCGCGCACGTTCCGTTCGAAGATGAACCCGTAGCCGGCGAGCGAGGCCGCGCCCTCCTGGATCCGCGCCCCGCCGGAGTCGTTGATCTGCACGAACGGCGCGCCGGTGGAGATCGCGAGGTCCATCACCTTGCACACCTTCTGCGCGTGCACCTCGCCCATCGACCCGCCGAAGACGGCGAAGTCCTGGGACGCCACGAATACCTTCCGACCGTCGACGTTCCCGTACCCGGTGACGACGCCATCTCCCGGCGGGCGCTTGCGATCCATCCCGAAGTCGTGTGCCCGGTGGACGGCCAGAGGATCGGTCTCCACGAAGGATCCCCGGTCCATCAGCAGCTCGACGCGCTCGCGGGCGGTCAGCTTCCCACGGTCGTGCTGCTTCTTCGCCGCATCCCTGCCTCCGGGCGTGAGGGCGGCCTTCCTGCGCTTGCGGAGCTCGTCGATCCGTTCCTCGACGGTGATCGTCTTCGCGGTCTCGACGTCCTTGTCCGTGATGGCCATGGGGCCGAGTCTATGCTCCCGTCCTGTGCCCGGCGGCTCCCGCGCAGCCTGGCGAGAGGCGTGACCGCTCACCCCCGTCCGCTCAGCACTCCTTCGGGGGCCAACCCGCGGCGCGCCACGTCCCGTGGTCGACCACCATCCGGATCGTCACGACGGCACTCGTCCGGCCGTTGAGCGCGGGGCGCGGCAGCTCCCAGGCGAGCAGGGTGTACCGGTCATAGCGCGCGGGCCACAGTTCCCGGTCGTGCTGGTAGGGCCCGCGGTACCGGCCCGTCGGCGACGAGGTGGCGGACGGGTCGAGGCCGCTCTCGCGCCGGGCGATGCAGATCGCTCTCGCACTGCCTCCGGGGACCGGGCCGAACCGCTCCACGGCGCAGGTGATCCTGCGTCGCGAGAACGCCTGGTCCGATTCGCCGTCGAGGCGATGGAGGTCGCACGGACCTGGGAGGTGGTGGGCGGCCGCCGCCGTGGGTCCGAGGAGGACCCCCGTGAGGAGCAGGAGGACCGTGGCGGCGGAGCCGGTTCGCATCAACGCATCATCTCGGTCGTGAATGAGCGCAACCGCCGATGGGAAGGCCCCGCTCGGCGGCAGCGGCGACCCTACCCTCCCGAGAACCCGTGTCACACAGGGCTCACACGTCGACACGACCGCCCGCCCGCCAGTAGGTGCCGGCCTCGCGGTCGAGGAACCCCTCGTCCACGAGATACCTCCGGAGGGAGGCGTGGTCGTTGAAGAACGCCCCGACGATCGCCTTCACCTCGCGCTCGTCGTACCGGACGCCTGGCTCGAACTCGAGTGCGACCCGCTCGAGGACGATCCGTCGCTTCGACGCTTTCGTCGGTACCTCGATGAGACGCCCGTCGCGGAAGAAGGCACGGAGCACGGCCTCCTCGTCGTCGTTCGCGGCACCGAGCGCGATCCCCGCGTCGCGGGGCGGCCCGACCTGCTCCGCCGCCCATCGCAGGGTCTCGGGGTCGAGTCGGTACGTGCGGCGGTCGGGTTGCAGGCGAGCGATCCCCGCGTCCGCGAGCCGGGTGAGGTGCCGGCGCACGCGCGCGAGGGGCAGGTCGAGCGTCTCGGCCAGGGTCGCCGCAGCGGCCTCGCCCGCCGCCAGGGCGCCGGCGATCCGGAGCCGATCCGGAGCCGCGAGGGCTCGAAGGATGTCGTCCGGGTGCTCGGTCATGTCGGTCTCGGTGCCTACCATGATGCGATGCTCCTCACCGATCCGCAGCGGCGCACCCTGGATCGGTTGATCGGCACCGCGGAGCGCCCCGTCTTCGCCTCGGATCTCCGGCAGCGCCTCGTTGACCGGATCGAGGGGGCGGCGCGGGAGCTCGAGCTCCGAGAGCCGCTCTGGCTGGGCAAGGAAGCCCTGAACCAGCTCGCTCGCTGCGAGGGGCGTTTCGCCGCCCGGCTCGAGGGCGAGGATCCACCGTTCGAGCATTCCGTCCACACGGCCGCGGGCGTCCTCGTTCACAAGGCGATCGAGGTGGACGTCGGATCGCGCGACGGGCTAGAGCCGCACGCGATCGCCGTCACCGCGGCCGAGCGGCTGGCGGAGCGGGAAGAGCGATTCGCCGAGTTCTGGCGGGGACGCACGGCCTCCGAGCAGGACGAGCTGCTGATGGAGGTCGTCCGGAAGGTCACCCTGTTCCAAGGTTCGTTCCCTCCGTTGCGCGAGCTCCGCCGCGAGATGGCGCCGGTCACGGAGCTTCCGGTGAAGGCGCAGCTCCTCGGCGGCGAGCTCACCCTGTCCGGGAAGATCGACCTCGTGCTCGGCGTCCCGGACCGGTTGGAACCGAGTCGAGCCACGCGGCTGGCGGTCGACCTGAAGACCGGCGGCGCGTGGCCGGAGTACGCGGAGGACATGCGCTTCTACGCCCTGCTGATGACCCTCCGGTTCGGGGTTCCGCCCTACCGTGTCGCATCCCTGTTCCTTGACTCCGGCGAGTGGCAGGCGGAGGAGGCCGCCGAGGAGACGCTCTTCCACACCGCCGATCGCGTCGTCGCCGCTGCCCGTTCGGCCGGTGCGCTCCTCGGCGGACGTGAGGCCACGCTCACCCCCGGCTCGTGGTGCGGCTGGTGCCCGCGGGTGCTCGTCTGCCCCAGCGCCGAACCGCGCTCCGCCTAGTTCAGCGTGGGGTCCACCGGCATGGTGGAGAGGAGACGGAAATCAGGGCCCAGGCGACCTACGGCCGTCGACCAGAGGCCTTCGGGGTCGTCGGTGAAGACGTCGCCCGGCACCGCCGGTGCAGCGTGCCAGGCGTCCTCCGCCATCTCCGCCTCCAGCTGTCCCGCGGTCCAGCCCGCGTAGCCGGCGAACACGCGGGCCCGGCGGAGCCCGCCCAGCGACTCGGAATCGCTCTCCTCCGGCAGGAAGCCGATCGTGTCCAGCGCGAGGACGCCGGCGCGCTCGGGATCCTCGAAATCGGCGAGCACCACGGCCGCCTCGGGCTGCACCGGCCCGCCCCGGAACAACGATTCTCCCGGCGGGACCAGCGGGGAGAGCGGTGGTGCCGCTTCCTCCACGGTCGTCTCGAGTGGCTGGTTCAAGACGACGCCCACGGCGCCGTCCTCGTCGTGGTGACCGATCAGCACGACGGTCCGTCGGAAGTTGGGATCCCACAGACCGGAGCCCGCGATCAGGAGGTGACCCTGGAGGCTGTCCATGCCCCCATCGTCTCAGGTGGACCACCGACCGCTCCGGTGTTGCTAGGGTTCCGTCGCTCTCTCGGCTTGCCGAGTACATCGAAAGGACCCGATGGCGAAGGATCTGTACGAGATCGGGGAGCTCCCTCCCCTCGGTGAGGTACCTGCCCGGATGCACGCGCAGCTCGTCCGCCCGGACCGGTTCGGCGAGCCGATGGAGGCGATCCGCGACGAGGTGATCGACGTCCCCGAGCTCGGCCCGACGGACGCCCTCGTCCTGGTGATGGCGGCCGGAGTGAACTTCAACAACGTCTGGGCGGCGCGGGGGGTGCCCGTCGACGTGACGAAGACGCAAGCGCGCTGGGGAGAGCCGACGGACTTCCACATCGTCGGCTCCGACGCATCGGGCATCGTCTACGCCCTCGGCTCGGAGGTCACCGGCGCCGCCGTCGGCGACCACGTGGTGGTGCACGCGGGACAGTGGGATCCGACCGATCCGTGGGTCGTCGACGGGAACGACCCGGGTCTGGCGCCCACATTCCGGGTGTGGGGGTACGACACGTGCTGGGGGTCGATGGCGCAGTTCACGAAGGTGCAGGCGCATCAGTGCCTCCCCAAGGCCGAGGGGCTCACGTGGGAGGAGGCCGCCGCGCCCACGCTCACGGGGGCCACCGCGTACCGGATGCTGCACGGGTGGCCGCCGCACACGGTGCAGCCGGGTGACGTCGTCCTCGTGTGGGGTGGGGCCGGCGGCCTCGGCTCGCTCGCGATCCAGCTCGTGGCGCTCGCCGGAGGGCGCCCGGTGGCGGTCGTGTCCTCGAAGGAGAAGGCCGAGTACTGCAGGCAGCTGGGCGCGGTGGGCACCGTCAACCGGAAGGACTTCTCGCACTGGGGGGTGCCGCCCGCGTGGGATTCGCCGGACTGGAAGACGTGGCTCGACGGCGCGAAGGGGTTCGGCAAGGCCGTCTGGGACGCGGTGGGGGAGAAGGTCAGCCCTCGGATCGTCTTCGAGCATCCGGGGCAGGACACCATCCCCACGTCGAACTTCGTGTGCGACCGCGGCGGGATGATCGTGATCTGCGCGGGCACCACGGGCTACGACACGATGATCGACGTTCGCTACCTGTGGTACCTCCAGAAGCGCTACCAGGGCTCCCACCTCTTCAACGACCAGCAGGCGGCGGCGTTCAACGACCTGGTGCGCGACGGCAAGGTCCGCGCCGCGCTCGGCCACACCTACCCCTACGCAGAGACCGGCCTGGCGCATCAGCTGATGGCGGACGGAGCCCTGCCGGAGGGGAACGTTGCCGTCCTGGTCGGCGCCCCGCCCGGCGAGACCGGCGCGGATTAGCCGGCGACCTGCACCAACTCGATGAGCACGCCGCCCATCTCCTTCGGATGGACGAACGCGATCAGCGTGTTTCGTGAGCCGCGCCTCGGCACCTCGTCCACGAGACGCACTCCCTGGCCCCGGAGGCGTTCGAGCGCCGCCGCGACGTCGTCCACGCGATAGGCCACGTGATGCATGCCCGGGCCGCGCGTCGCGAGGAACCTGCCCACCGGCGTGTCCGCGCCCAGCGATCCGAGTAGCTGGATGAACGACGTCCCCGCCGGGAAGAGGACCTCTTCGACGCCCTGATCCTCCACGCGCTCCCGATGGGAGGGTTCGACCCCCAGCGTGCGTCGATAGCGCTCGACGGACCCCTCCAGATCGTCGACCGCGATGCCCACGTGGTCGATGTCGAGGATCACCGCTTCCTCCGCATCCTCGGCTGCATCCGCGCGATCAGATCCTGCGCAGCTGCCACGTGGTACAGCGGAAGCGCCAACGCCCGGGAGACGGCCGCGATCCCTTGCGCGCGAAGGTCCTCGTCGGGTTTCGCACCGTCGCGATGGGGCGCGCGCAGCACGTAGAACTCCACCAGGTCCAGGAACTGGGTGAGCGATGGGGTGAGCCCACCTCGCTCGTAGGCGTAGATCGTCTGTCGGGAGGACGGGGCGGCGTCCTCGGCGGCCGCGGCATCGACCGATCGGTACCCCGCCGCCTTCCGGAGGTCGCGGAGCAGCGCGCCCACGATGCTCCGGTCCTCCGAGCTGATCGGGGGCTGCTTCGTCCGGGCCACGGCCGAACGATAGCCGAGCTTCAGCCACCCTCGGCTGCGACTTTCGGCCCCAGAGCGGCGTCCCCCATCTGGGCCGAAGGTCTGATTCACGGGTGAGGATGAAGGGTATACGGTGGCTATCCGACCATGGCCCAGAAGGCATCCCGCACGGCGCATCTCGGAGGAACGGTGACGGAGAAGAACCACAGCGCGGCGGCGGCGGCCCTCATCGCGGGCTCGAGCACGCTCCGGGCCGGACGCGCCGACGTCTTCCGTCAGCGGGAGCGGACCAAGCGCAAGCGACTCATCCGGGCCATCGTGCTCGTGGCCTCGCTGGACGCCTACCTCTGGTGGCGCTACTCCTCGGGCCGGCCCCTCAGGCTCCCGACGATCCCGGAGGGCTTCCCCTGGGAGATCTACCTCCCCGGGGGTCTGCTGATCATCGCGATCGGCCTGATGATCGCGCTGCCGCTCATGACGGGCCGCTCCCCACACATCACGGTGTATCCGGAACAGGTCGAGGTGGGGCTGACCGACGTGACGGGGCTGAACCTCCAGGTGGACGAGGTGATCCGTACCCTGGACGTCTTCCTCGGCTACGGGACGTTCCGGGACGAGCTCGGTGGAACCCCCCGGAGGGGGATCCTGTTCGAGGGGCCGCCCGGAACGGGCAAGACCTATCTCGCGAAGGCGATGGCGAAGCAGGCGGGGGTCCCGTTCTTGTTCATCTCGGCCACGTCGATGACGTCGATGTTCCAGGGCATGACGGCGTACCGCATCCGGTCGTTCTTCAAGGCACTCCGGAAGGCCGCGCGCAAGGAAGGGGGCGCGATCGGCTTCATCGAAGAGATCGACGCGATCGCCGCGTCGAGGGATCGCATGAACCCGGCGGTTCCCGCTCCGGCTCCCATGGACCGGAGCGTGGAGCGTTTCATCGGCGCGGCGGAGAGCGGGATGGTGAACGAGCTGCTGATCCAGATGCAGTCCTTCGATCAGCCGCGGCTCCGGACGAGGATCCGCGGCAAGCTCCTCGCGTGGCTGAACGGCTACCTCCCGACGAACTGGCAGTTCAAGATGCTCGGGCCCGAGTACCACAACCTGCTGCTGATCGCCGCCACGAACCGGGCCGAGGTGCTCGACCCGGCGCTGATGCGGCCAGGGCGGTTCGATCGGCGGCTCTACTTCGATCTGCCGACGCAGAGCGAGCGAGAAGACCTGATCGACTACTTCCTCGGGCGGAAGAAGCACCACGAGCAGCTGGACGATCCGGAGGTTCGGTCGCGGATCGCGCACGAGTGCTTCGCGTACACGCCGGTGATGATCGAGCACCTGTTCGACGAGTCGCTGCTCGTCGCGCTGCGCGACGGGCGCCGTGAGATGAACTTCGACGATGTGATGGAGGCGAAGTTCGCCGAGGAGATCGGCCTGAAGCAGGCCGTGACCTACACCGAGAACGATCGTCGCTCGGTGGCGGTGCACGAGGCCGGCCACGCGGTCGTCGCCCATTTCCTCGGGCAGAACCGCCGTCTGGAGGTCCTCTCCATCATCAAGCGTCGCGGATCCCTCGGGCTGCTCGCGCACGGGGACGAGGAGGAACGGTTCACACGGAGCAGGACCGAGATCGAGTCCGGCATCGCGATCGCGCTCGGCGGTCTCGCCGCCGAGGAGCTGGTCATCGGTGAGTCGGGGACCGGACCCGCCAGCGACCTGATGATGGCCACGCAGCTGGCGGCCCAGATGGTCGGATCGTTCGGCATGGCCGGCTCCCTGATCTCCTTCGACGCGGTCTCGCACGGTCCGATCGGCGGCGCGAACCTCGTGGCCAAGGTCCTGGCAGACGATCGCGGCAAGCAGAGCGTCGAGGACATCCTCACGGCGCAGAAGGAGCGGGTGCTGGAGGTGCTCGCTGAGAACCGGGACGTCCACTCGGCCCTGGTGCAAGCGCTCGTGGAGCGCGACGAGCTCATCCGCGACGAGATCCTTGCGGTGATCCACGAGGCCCTCGCCGCCCGCGCCTGATCCTCGACCCGTTTCACTCGACCGCGGCCCCCGTTCACGGTCGCCGCCGTAGACTCGATCCGTGATCCCGTCCACCCGATCCGTGATCGTCGCGGGCGCGCGGACGCCGACCGCCAAGTTCCGCGGCGCGTTCTCGGAGCTCCGCGCGGTCGAGCTCGGAGCGCACGCGATCCGTGCCGCCGTCGAGCGCGCCGGCATCGCCGGCGAGCAGGTCGACTACACGATCCTGGGTCATGTCCTGCAGGCCGGATCCGGCCAGATCACGTCGCTCCAGGCGTCGATCGGAGGCGGCCTGCCCAAGGACGTCCCGGCGATAACGGTCAACAAGGTCTGTCTGTCCGGGATGTCGGCGATCGCGATGGCCGATCAGATGATCCGGGCGGGCGAGATCGAGGTGGCGGTCGCCGGCGGGATGGAGTCGATGACGAACGCCCCGTTCGTCCTCCTGAAGGCTCGGGAGGGCGTGCGGCTCGGTGACGCGGAGCTGGTCGACTCGATGATCCACGACGGCCTCTGGTCGTCGTTCCTCGATCACCACATGGGTGAGGGCGCGGACGAGGTGGGGGCGGAGCTCGGCCTGAGCCGGGAGGAGCAGGATGCGTGGGCGGCACGTTCGCACCGGCGTGCGCACGCGGCATGGGAGTCCGGAAGGATGGCGGATGAGGTCGTCCCCGTCGAGATCCCGCAGCGACGGGGGGCCTCGGTGACGGTCGAGCGTGACGAGGGGATCCGCCCCGACACGTCGCCGGAGTCGCTCGCGGGACTGCGGCCCGCGTTCCGGACCGACGGCACGATCACGGCGGGGAACGCCTCCCAGATCTCCGACGGCGCCAGCGCGGTCGTGGTGATGAGCGCTGAGCGGGCGGAGGAGCTGGGGGTGACGCCGCTCGCCGAGATCGTGGCCTACGGCATGTCGTCCGATCGCTATCCGTCTCTGCAGACGGTCCCGGCGATGGCGCTGGAGCGCGCGCTGAAGAAGTCGGGTCTGGCCGCCTCGGACCTCGGTCTCGTCGAGATCAACGAAGCGTTCGCCTCGGTGCCGATCCACTCCGCCCGGCTGCTCGGCGTCGACGACGAGATCGTGAACGTGAACGGGGGAGCGATCGCCCTCGGCCATCCGATCGGCTCCTCGGGCGCGAGGATCGTCCTCACCCTCGTGATGGAGATGCGGCGGCGCGGTGCGGACCTCGGCGGCGCGGCGATCTGCGGCGGCGGCGGACAGGGAGACGCGCTCGTCCTGCGGACGGCGTAGCGGCTACTTCGCCTTGCCCTGCGAGAGCTGACGCAGCTCGCGGACGAGTGCCTGCTCCGCTTTCACCCAGTGATTGGGGTCGTGCTCGACCTCGTCCGCGACGGGCTCCGGCGCGGACGCATCGTCCTCGGGCTCCGACGGCGCCGGGCCGGCCGTCCCGCCCGCCGGGAGGAAGACCGTGAACGAGGAGCCGCCACCCTCGCGGGGTTCGATCTTGGCCCACCCGCCCTGTACCTCTGCGAGCCGGCGCACCATGGGGCTGAGGGACGTCTCGGACGAGGCCTCAACGTCCTCGACGACGATCAGCGCCCCGCCCCGCTCGTGGAGGAGGCGCACCGTGATCGTCTTGCCCGCGGGTGTGCGATCGGCGACACCGCCGAGCAGGCCGAGCAGGATCTGCTCGGTCCTCGTGCGGTCGACGGAGATGGTGACGGGCTCCGCCTCGACCCGTACGTCCTGGTCCGTCTCGATCCCCGATTCGTCCACGACGCGTCGCATCAGCGATTCGAGGTCGGTGTTCCGCCACTCGAGCGCGATCGTGCCGGTCACGAGGGAGTCGATGTCGGACAGGTCGCGGATCGTGTTGTCGAGTCGGCGAGCGTGCGCGGTGAGCTGTTGGACGAGCTGTCCCTGTTCCTTGGCGCCGGGCTTGTGCTTGAGGAGCTGCGTCACGCCGATCATCCGCGAGATCGTCTTCTGCGCGTCCATCGACATCTCCTTCAGGAAGGGTGTCGACAACCGACGATCCTCGTCGGGCGCGGCGTCGTCGGTCTCCCGAGGCTCGTGCTTCGGGGCCTGGAGCTCGCGCATCTGATCGGCCATCTGGTGCTGTCGGATCTCCGCCTGGAGTTCCTCGAGTCGTTCGCCGTCGAGCGCCGCCTGCCGCTCCAGCTCGCGGACCCGCTCCTCCGCGGCGATCAGCTTCTCGCTCTGTCCGGCGAGCCGCTGTTGGGTCGCGGTCAGCAGCTCGTCGAGGTGCGCGCGACCTTCGTCCTCGGCGACCTCCAGCGCGCGTCTCGCCTCCATCTCCTGGAGGCGGCGGTTCATCTCGGTGTTCGCCTGCGCCGCGGCTTCGAGCTCGGCGGCGAGGCGCTCCGTTTGCTCGGCGAGGCGGGCCGCCTCTTCCTGGGTCAGCGCGTCGGAGCTCTCGAGCGCCACCCGGCTCGCGCGCTCCGACGCGGCTTCCGCCTGCGCCTTGTCCAGCGCGGTCTTGAGCTTCGCGATCTCCTCGGCGAGCGCGTGGCGATCCTCCTGGGCCCGACGGACCTCGTTCGCCGCCCCGTCGAAGGCACCTTGGCGCTCGGACAGCCCTTGCTGCAACAGCGCGATACGGTCGTGCGCCGCCTCGAGCTCGGCGCGCGCGCTCTCCAGGTCGACGACCCGCGCCTCCGATTCCGCCCGTGCCGCTTCGAGGTCGGCGCCGGCCGCAGCCACGCGGGCGCTTGCCTCTTCCGCGCCTCTGGCGACGGCGGTCACGCGATCCTCGTACTCCTTCTCGGTCTTGGCGAGCTCCGCCGCATGCCGGGTCTCGGCCTCGGCCAATTGGGTCTGGAACTCCTCGCGAAGCGCGCGGACCTGATCCTCCAGCTCCGCCTCCCGCTCGACGAGCTCGGCTCGATGTGACGCGTGCAGGCTCTCGACCTCGGCCTTCACCGTCCGGAGCTCGTCGGTGAGCTCGGCCGCCCGCTGCTCTTCACTGCGCAGCGCCCGGAGCTCCCCGCGCGCGTCGTCCAGCTCGGTGCGCGCGCTGCGGAGCTCCGATCCCATCGCGTCCATCGCGTCGCGCGCGTGGAGCGCCTCCAGCTGTATGGCATCCAACTCTTCCTGGAGCTCACGCGAGCGCTCCGCCTGACGCTGCAGCGTCTCCACCTGCTGGATCGTCATCGAAAGCTGTGTCTGCGCCCCTTCGAGCTCCGCCCGGAGGCCGATCGCCTCGGCTTCCACCTGCTTGAGGTCCTCGGTCGCCGGTCCGGCGATCGTGTCGCGGCGAGCCAGCAGCTCACCGGCGATCCGGTCGCGCTCCGCCGAGACGCTGTGGAGGCGCTGCTCGAGGGCGCGAACCGCCGATTCGGCCTTGACCGCGCGCTCTTCGTCCTCGCGGTTTCGTCCCGGGGGCTGCTCGCGGAGCATCCGTTGTGCCGCCTGGAGCTCGTCGAGGGTGGCGCGATACTGGTCCTGCAGGAGGGTCACCCGTTGCTCGGCCTCCTGAGCGCGGGTCTCGGCTCGACGACGCGCTTCGGCCTCTTCCTTCATCCCCGGCTGGGGAGGCTGGATCACGCGCTTCGCCGACGCGCCCGGCGTGCGGCTGGGGATCACGGGGACCCGCTGTCGGACCTCCGGAACGCCCGACGCCTCGGCTCCACGGAGCATCGGGGCTCCGGCCGCGAGCACGACGAGGATCAAGGCGCCGGCCAGGAAGAACATGTTGGTCCGCCACGGTCCCGCGGCACTCGCGATGTCGTCGGCGGGGCGCGACAGTTCCACGGCAGCGGTGGTGCCGGCACCGGACGGGAAGTGGAGCCCGACCGTCACGATCAGGCGCCCATCCACCAGCCGGGTCTGGGGCTCACCCCGGAAGGCCGCGCTGATGCGCGAGCGCTCCCCGGTCAGCTGCTGGCCGATGTTCCCGTCCTCGGTCGAGAAGAGGATCTCGCCGTTCGACGCGTACAGGACCACGCTCTCGAAGTCGCTGGGATCGAAGACGACGTCGTCGATCGCGCGGGTGAGCTCCCGGATCCGCTCGGAGGGAAGATCTTGTTGCAGGTCCTCGGGATCGAACACGAGGGTGAGCGAACTGTCGACGAGGGCCTCCGCCTGCTCGGCAACGGCGTCGCGAGCCGTCGTCTGCGCGCGAACGCTCATCCAGAACGAGCCGGCGACGCCGAGCACCAACAGCACGATGAGCGCGAAATGAACCCTGCGTGCCAGCCCGTTCCCAGTCAGCATGTACCTACCAGCCCCCTGTGCGGTCTCCGCCTCGTTATCGGCACGGCTCCGGAGCGGGTTCAGTGCCGACCGGGGGATTCCTCTTGGTCATTCGGGGGCGTCGAAGGACC
>CBHFMJ010000019.1:0-15498 GCA_965994715.1 uncultured bacterium
CTTCGCCTCGGTCGTCCGGATCCCCTCGTGCACGAACAGCTGGGCGGCCAGCGTGGACAGGAGGAGCTTCTGGTGCGCCGGACTGGAACCGAGTCGGGGGCCCTTCTTGGGCTTGGGCACGGCGCCTACTCCTCCCGCAGACCGAGGCCGAGCTCCTCGAGCTTGGCCTTGACCTCATCGATCGACTTCTGGCCGAAGTTCCGGATGTCCATGAGCTCGGACTCGGACTTCTGGACCAGGTCGCCCACGGTGTTGATGCCTTCGCGCTTCAGGCAGTTATACGACCGCACCGACAGATTCAGGTCCTCGACCGTGATGGCGTAATCGCTCGGCTGGTCTTCGTCCTCGGCCGGCCCGACGGAGACGCTCGCCGCCTCGGCGAGGTCCGAGAAGAGCTGGATCAGCTCGAGGAGTGTTCCGCCCGCCGACGCGAGCGCCTCGCGCGGCGTGACGGAGCCATCCGTCTCCACGTCGAGGATCAGCCGGTCACGGTCCGTCATCTGTTCGACACGGGTGTCCTCGACGGCGTACGACACCTTCCGGACGGGCGAGAAGATCGAGTCCACGGGGATCACGCCGATCGGGTCACGTGCCTTCTTGTTCTTGTCGGCCATCCGGTACCCGACGCCGCGCTCGACGGTGAGCTCCATCTCGAGCGACGCGCCCTTGCCGAGCGTGGCGACGTGGAGGTCGGGGTTCAAGATGTCGACCCCCGCCGGCGGTGCGATGTCCCCCGCGGTGACCTCGGCCGGACCCTTGGACTTCAGATAGGCGGTGGTGGGCTCCTCGAGATCCGACCGGATCACGAGTTCCTTGAGGTTCAAGATGATGTCGGTGACGTCCTCGTTGACCTTGGGGATCGTCGAGAACTCATGCAGCACACCGTCGATGCGGACCGACGAGATCGCGGCTCCGGGGATCGACGACAGCAGGGTCCTGCGGAGCGAGTTGCCGACCGTGTAGCCGAACCCCGGTTCGAGCGGCTCGATCGTGAACTTGGAACGGATGGGCGAGATCTCGTTCTCGGAGATCTCGGGTCTGGCGACGATGAACACGGTGCTTCCTCCTCCGGCGGGGGATCAACCATTCCTTCCCCGCGTCGTGGTGCGTCCCGACACCCCCTCGGTGCCGGGCTCGCCGGGCGCTAGACGCGCCGACGCTTGCGAGGCCGACACCCGTTGTGGGGAACCGGCGTGACGTCTTGGATCACTGAAATCTCGAGGCCCGTGGCGGCGAGGGATCTGATGGCCGTCTCGCGGCCCGACCCCGGCCCCTTCACGAACACGTCGACCTTCTGGACGCCGTGCTCTTGCGCCTGGCGAGCGGCCTTCTCGGCGGCCAGCTGCGCGGCGAAGGGCGTGGACTTGCGGGAGCCCTTGAAGCCCACGTTGCCGGCGCTCGCCCACGAGAGCGTGTTGCCCTGCAGATCCGTGATGGTGACGATCGTGTTGTTGAACGTGGACTTGATGTGCGCCTGGCCGTGGACGACGTTCTTCTTCTCCCGCCGCCGTGCCTTCTTCGCCTTGGGCTTCGCCATCGATCCCTTCGCTCCTCGTCTCGCTCGGCGCTACTTCTTCGCCTGGGCTTTCTTCCTGCCCGCGATGGTCTTCTTGGGCCCCTTGCGGGTGCGTGCGTTCGTGTGCGTGCGCTGCCCGCGGACGGGGAGCGAACGGCGGTGCCGGACGCCCTGGTAGCAGCCGATCTCGATCTTGCGCTTGATGTCCTGCGCCACTTCGCGGCGCAGGTCTCCCTCGACCTTCAGGTTCTGGTCGATATAGGCGCGGACCTTCAGGACCTCGTCCTCGGAGAGGTCGCGGACCTTCGTCCCGCCCTCCACACCGGAACCCGACACGATCTCGTACGCCCGCGTGGGGCCGATGCCGTAGATGTACCGGAGCGCGATGTCGAGCCGCTTTTCGCGGGGGAGATCCACTCCTGCGATCCGTGCCATCCCTTCGAGCCTCCTAGCCCTGCCGCTGCTTGTGCCGCGGGTTGGTGCAGATGACCATCACGACGCCCCGGCGCCGGATCACCCGGCACCGATCGCACATCTTCTTCACGGACGGCCTGACCTTCATCTGCTTGGTTCCTCTTTCGCCTACTTGAACCTATACACCACGCGGCCCCGTGTGAGGTCGTACGGCGAGAGTTCGACCTTCACCCGGTCCCCGGGGAGGATCCGGATGTAGTGCATCCGCATCTTCCCCGAGATGTGGGCCAACACCTTGTGCCCGTTCTCCAGTTCCACCCGGAACATGGCGTTCGGCAGGGGCTCGACAACGGTCCCCTCGACCTCGATGACGTCGTCTTTCGGCACGCTCCCACTGTTTCCTTCGGACGGGCTTTCCCTGCTCTCGACCCCTGCTGGCCGGACATGCGAACACGGCCTCCAGAAGGGGCGAACGAGGAAGTATACCCGCAGACCGCGGATTCAGCTCCGAGCGGTCAGGATCTCCGGGCCGTCCTCGGTGATGGCGATCGTGTGCTCGAAGTGGGCTGCGATCGACCCATCTGTGGTCACCACCGTCCACCCGTCGGCGAGCACCCTGTTCTCCTCGCCTCCTAGGGTGAACATGGGCTCCACGGCGATCGTCAGTCCCGGTCGGAGCTCCGGTCCGCGACCCGGCGGGCCCCAGTTCTGGATGAACGGCTCCTCGTGCATGCTCCGCCCGATCCCGTGTCCGCCGTACTCGCGGATGACTCCCAGCCCGGCGGCATCGGCCACCGACTCGATCGTGTGGCCGATGTCGGACAGGCGGCCGCCGACGCGGATCGCGTCGATCGCGGCGTCGAGAGCGTGCTCGGTCTCCTTCGCGAGCGTGGCTGCCTCCTCCGAGGGCGCCTGCCCGCCCACGAACACCGTCACCGCGGAGTCACCGTGGAAGCCGTCCCAGATCGCGCCGAAGTCGAGGGAGAGCACCATCCCCTCCTTGAGCTTCCGCGTGGCCGAGGGGATCCCGTGGACGATCTCCTCGTCGATCGATGCGCAGATCGAGGCCGGATACGTGCCCCGATATCCCTTGAAGGACGGGATCGCCCCCTGATCCCGGATGTAGCGCTCCGCCACCCGGTCGAGGTCGAGCGTCGAGCGCCCGGGCTCGACCGCAAGCAGCACCGTTTCGATCGTGCCGGCCACGATCCGCCCGGCCTTGCGCATCTTGTCGAGCTCGTCGGCCGACTTGCGGATGATCACGGGAGCGCCTCCAAGACGCCCATTGTGCGGTCCACGACCTCGTCGGGCAACGCCTCGGCGTCGATCTGATGCAGGAGGTCTCGTTCCGCGTAGAACCGCTCGAGCGGCGACGCTTGCTCCCGGTAGACGGCCAGCCGCCTCCGGACCGTGAGCTCGTCGTCATCGGCTCGTCGTTCGAGCGTGGCACCACAGATGTCGCACAACTCATCTTCCGCCGGCGGCTTGAACTCCATGTGATAGGTCCTGCCGCAGTTGGGGCAGGTGTAGCGGCCGAGTAGCCGTCGGACGGCCAGCTCGCCGCCGACGGAGAACTTCAGGACGGCCGTGAGCGGCTCCTGCGTCTCCTCGAGCGCCCGCTCCAACGCCTCGGCCTGCGCGATGGTCCGAGGGAAGCCGTCGAGGATGAATCCGTCGTCGGCGTCCGCCTCCTCAAGGCGATCCATCACCATCGATACGACCACGCCGTCCGGCACGTACTCGCCTCGATCCATGTACGAGCGTGCCTGGATGCCGAGCTTCGTCCCTCGCTGCACGTGGTCGCGCAGGATGTCGCCGGTCGAGATCTGGGGGATGCCGTAGCGCTCGGCGAGCAGGACGCCCTGTGTCCCCTTCCCCGCGCCCGGGGGGCCGAGCAGCACGAGCCGCATCGGACTATCCGAGGAAACCCTCGTAGTGACGCATCAGCAGCTGCGATTCGATCTGCTTCATGGTCTCGAGGGCGACGCCCACGGCGATCAGGATCGACGTGCCGCCGAACGGGAACTGCTGGATGTTCCAGAACGCGAACACGACCGTCGGGATCAGCGCGATCACGGCGAGGAAGATCGCGCCCGGCAACCCGATCCGGATCAGGATGCGGTTCAAGAAGTCGGCGGTCGGCGGTCCCGGCCGGATGCCGGGGATGAACCCGCCGTTCTTCCTGAGGTTGTCCGCCGTGCGCGTCGGGTCGAACTGGATCGCCGTGTAGAAGTACGAGAAGAAGATGATCAGCATGGCCAACAGGAGCATGTAGACGGGGCTCCGTTGGTTCTGGACGTGGTTGTTCACGAAGTTCGTGAACCACTCGGCGTGGTAGACGCTGCTCAGCAGCGCGGGGAAGTACAGGACCGACGTGGCGAAGATGATCGGGATCACGCCGGCCTGGTTCACCTTCAAGGGGAGATACGTGCTGCCCCCGGAGGTCATCTTCCTGCCCACCACCCGCTTCGCGTACTGGACGGGCACGCGGCGTTGTCCCTGATCCACGTAGATCACGGCCACGATGATGCCGAGACCGATCAGCAGGATCGCGATGAACTTGCCGGTTCCTCCCTGCTGCAGGATCGCGTTCCCCTCCGCGGGCAGCGTGGAGATCACGCTCGTGAAGATCAGGATCGACATGCCGTTGCCGACGCCCCGCTGCGTGATCAGCTCGCCCAGCCACATGATGAAAGCGGTCCCCGCGGTCATGATCAGCACGATGAAGGCGACGTTGGCGCCGGTGAACGTGCCCTGCGGGAACACGTCGGCGAACCCGGACGCGTCCGGATTGTGGAACAGGAACACGAGGCCCGTGGACTGCAGCAACGCGAGCACGACCGTCACGTACCGGGTCCACTGGTTGATCTTCTTGGTGCCGGTCTCGCCCTGCTCCTGCCACTGCTGGAGCTTGGGGATCACGACCGTCATCAGCTGCATGATGATCGAGCTGGTGATGTAGGGCATGATGCCCAGCGAGAAGATCGACAGACGGGTCAGCGCACCGCCCGAGAACAGGTTGATGATGTTCAGGAACCCACCCGCATCCGCCTGGCTCTGCAGGATCCCGATGTCCACGACGGGAACCGGCACGTAGGAACCCAGTCGGAAGACCGCGATGACGAACAGCGTGAAGAGGATCTTCGCGCGGAGGTCCGGCACCCGGAACGCGTTGAGGAACGCTTTCAGCACGGTGACTTAGCGTAGCTCAGCTGAGGACTTCGGCGGTCCCTCCGGCCGCCTCGATCTTCTCCTTCGCCGCTTTCGAGAACGCGTGCGCGCGGACGGTCAGCTTCTTGTCCAGCTCGCCGCGGGCGAGGACCTTGATCTTCGCGCCCTTGTGTGCGAGTCCGTGCCGGTAGAGCGCATCCGGGGTGACGTCGCCGTCGAAGTAGCGGCCCAACACCTCGACGTTCACCGGTGCGTACTCGACCCGGCTCGGGTTCTTGAACCCCTTGAGCTTGGGAACACGCCGGATCAAGGGCATCTGCCCGCCCTCGAAGCCGGCTCGGATCGTGCCGCGGGCACCCGTGCCCTTGGTCCCCCGCCCGGCGGTCTTCCCGCGGGCGCCCGCGCGGCCGCGACCCACGCGGGTCCGTTCCTTCTTCGCGCCCTTCGCTGGGCGGAGGTGATGCAGCTTCATCTACTTCTTCCCCTTCTCCTCCCGATCCTTCGGATCGTCTCCCGCCAACTCCTCCACACGCACGAGGTGACGGACCTTGACGAGCATCCCCCGGATGTCGGGGCGATCCTCCTTGATCACGCTGTCCCGGATCCGGTGCAGCCCCAGCCGCCGGACCGTGTCCTTCTGGTCCTTGGGTCGGCGGATCACGCTGCGCGTCTGGGTCACCCTAAGCCTTGTCACCGTAGACCTCCGTCAGAGCCTCGGCGCGGGCGGCCTGGGCGTGCGCCTCCGCTGCGGCGACGGCCTCGAGCATCGGCTTGGGAGCCACCTGATGATCCTCGCGGTCGCGCATCACGGCGACCTCGTGCGGCTTCCGGAGCGCCTTGAGCCCGGCCATCGCCGCCTTCACGATGTTGATCTGGTTCGACGAGCCCATCGACTTCGACAGGATGTCCTTGATGCCGGCCGCCTCCACGAGCGCGCGCACCGGACCGCCGGCGATCACGCCGGTCCCCGGCGCGGCGGGCTTGAGCAGCACCCGACCCGCACCGGCTTGTCCCACGATCTCGTGCGGGATCGTCGTGCCCATCATCGGGACCTCGAACATCTTGCGCCGCGCGAGCTCGACCCCCTGGGCGATCGCGGCCGGCACCTCCTTCGCCTTGCCGTAGCCGACGCCGACGCGGCCCGCGCCGTCGCCGACGACGATCAGCGCCGCGAACGAGAAGCGGCGGCCGCCCTTGACGACCTTCGCCACCCGGTTGATGAAGATGACCCGCTCTTCGTACGGGCTCTTCTCTTGGTCCCTCGAGTCATAGCGTCGCGACATCAGATCTGGAGTCCTCCCTCTCGAGCGCCTTCGGCGACCGCGGCCACGCGACCGTGGTAGCGCCGGCCGCCCCGGTCGAACACGACCTGCTCGATACCGGCGCCCTTCGCGCGGTCGGCGATGAGCTTGCCGACCTCTTTGGCGCGGTCGGTCTTGCCTTTCGAAACCTCAACCTCCGTATCGGACGCGGCAGCCAGCGTCGCGGCCGCGCGATCGTCGATCAGCTGGACGTAGATGTGCCGGTTCGAGCGATACACGGCCAGGCGCGGCCGCTCCGCGGTCCCCGCCACTTTCTTGCGGACGCGAGCATGGCGACGCACGCGCGCGATCCGTCTCGTCTTGGCGTCCATCAGGCGGTCGCCCCCTTGGCGGCCTTGCCGGCCTTCTTCCGGACGTACTCGTTCTCGTAGCGGATGCCCTTTCCCTTGTACGGCTCCGGCTTCCGGATCTTGCGGATCGTGGCGGCCACTTCTCCGACCTGCTGCTTGTCGTTGCCTCGCACCACCACTTGCGTGGGGGCAGGCACCTCGAACTCGATGCCGTCGGGCTGGGGCACGAGCACCGGGTGGGAGTAGCCGACCTGCAGCTCGACGTCGTTGCCCTTCAGGGTGGCGCGATAGCCGACCCCCACGATCTGCAGCCTCTTCTCGAACCCCTTCGTGACCCCTTCGACCATGTTCGCGAGGAGGGACCTCGTGAGCCCGTGCAGGCTGCGGCTGAACCCGACGTCGTCGGGCCGCTCCACGCGCGCGACACCCTCGTCCGTGACGATGCGCATCGTGGGGTGCATGGTCTGCGAGAGCTCACCCCGGGGACCGCGAACGGTCACCTGGTTGGCCTCGTCGACCCGCACCTCGACCCCGTCGGGGATCTCCACCGGTTGTCTGCCGATCCTGCTCATGTCGTCCTCATCCCTGCCCGTGCTCCGTGCTCAGCCTCCTACCAGACGTAGGCCAAGACCTCGCCGCCGACACCCTTGCGAGCGGCGTCCTTGTCCGTCATCACCCCGTGCGAGGTCGAGATGATCGCGATCCCGAGCCCGCCCTGAACCCGCGGGAGCTCGTCACGGCCACGGTAGATCCGCCGTCCCGGCTTCGAGATCCGCCGGAGCCCCGTGATCGCGCGCCGGCGACGCACGCCGTACTTCAGCCGGATCCGGAAGGCCTGGTGCACGCCCTCGCCCTCGCGCGAGAACCCGATGATGTAGCCCTCGGCGTCCAAGATCCTGAGGACCGAGTCCGCGAGCTTCGACACCGGTGCCACCGTCTCGTCCTTGAACGCCAGGTTCGCGTTGCGGATCCTCGTCAGGAGGTCCGCGACCGGGTCGCTCACGTTCGACGACTTCGCCTTCGTCATCACCATGAGGCCTTCGTCACCCCCGGCAGCTCCCCGAGGTGCGCGAGCTCACGGAAGCAGATGCGGCAGAGCATGAACTTGCGGTAGACCGCCCGTGAGCGGCCGCACCGCTGGCAACGCGTGTAGCCGCGCACGCGGAACTTCGGCTGCTTCTTCTGCTTGTTGATGAGTGCGGTCTTCGCCATCTCTCGATCCTCAGCTCGCCTCCGCCGCCGACTGAGCGAACGGGAATCCCAGGGCGGCGAGCAGCGCTCGTCCTTCGTCGTCGGTCGTGGAGGTGGTCACGATCGTGATGTCCATGCCCGTGACCTTCACCACCTTGTCATAGTCGATCTCCGGGAAGATCAGCTGCTCGGTGACACCGAGCGTGTAGTTCCCGTGGCCGTCGAACGCGGCCGGGCTCAGTCCCCGGAAGTCACGGATCCTTGGCAGCGCGAGCGACACGAGACGATCCACGAACTCCCACATGTAGGCCCCCCGGAGGGTCACCTTCGCGCCGATCGCCATCCCCTCGCGGAGCTTGAAGCCGGCGATCGACTTCCGCGCCTTCGTCACGACCGCCTTCTGTCCCGTGATCGTGGCGAGATCCTCCAGTGCCGCATCGAGCAGCCGGCCGTCCTTGACGGCTTCGCCTACGCCCATGTTGACCACGACCTTCTCCAGCCGTGGAACCTGCATCGTGTTCGCCAGTCCGAGCTGCTCCTGGAGCGCCGGGACCAGCTCCTCCCGGTACCGTGCCCGGAGCCGGGGTGTGTACGTGTCTTCCGTCGCGGTCTTGGCGCTCATGGCAGCTCCGTCTCGCACTTCCGGCAGAACCGGACCTTCCGATCCCCTTCGACCCGATGACCGATGCGGGTCGACTCGCCACAGGCCGTGCAGACCACCTGGACGTTCGAGATGTTGACGAACATCTCGGCGTCGATGATCCCGCCCTGCTGCAGCTGCTGCGAGCTGCCGCGAGCGCGTCGGCCCGACGAGCGCTGGTGCTTCTTGGCGAGGGCGACGCCATCCACCATCACGCGGCCCTCCCGAGGGAGCACGCGGACGACGCGGCCTTCCCGGCCGCGATCCTTGCCCGAGATCACCCGGACGGTGTCGTCCTTCTTGATGTCGACTCCCGGCATGACTCAGAACACCACCCTCACAATACCTCCGGCGCAAGGGACACGATCTTCATGTAGCGGCGGTCGCGGAGCTCTCGGGCCACCGGCCCGAAGATGCGAGTCCCGCGCGGGTTGCGCGAGTCCGGCGTGAGGAGCACCACGGCGTTGTCGTCGAAGCGGATGTAGGAGCCGTCGGGACGACGCCGTTCCTTGGAGGTTCGAACGACGACGGCCTTGACGACCTCCCCCTTCTTGACCCCGCCTCCGGGCAGCGCATCCTTGATCGTGCCGACGACGGTGTCGCCGATGCTCGCGTACCGGCGAGCCGACCCGCCGAGCACGCGGATAACCAGGAGCTCCTTGGCTCCGGTGTTGTCCGCGACACGGCAACGGGTCTCCTGCTGGATCACTTGGCCTTCTCCACGATCTCCATCAGCCGCCAGCGCTTCGACTTGGACAGCGGTCGCGTCTCGACGACGCGGACGCGGTCGCCCACGTGCGCCTCGTTTGATTCGTCGTGGGCGGCGAGCTTCTTGGAGCGCCGCACGGTCTTGTCGTACAGCGGGTGCCGGAACGAACGGTCGATCCGAACGACGACGGTCTTGTCCATGCCGTCCGAGACCACGACCCCCGTTCGCGTCTTGCGGCGCCCCCGCTCCTGCGTCATCCGCTGCTCCTCGCTCACCGCTCGCTCTCCGTTCCGGACTCGGTTCCCGCCGCTCCGGCCTCGGCATCCGCGGCCGCCGCCTCGAAGTCCCGCTGGCGCATCACCGTGGCGATCCGCGCGATCTCGTGGCGGACCTTCTTGATCGACGACGAGTCGTCCAGCTGGCCGGTGGCGAGCTGGAAGCGCAGGTTGAAGAGCTCCTCCTTCGCGGACTCCGCCCGCTCGAGGAGCTGCGCATCCGTCAGCTCGCGCAACTCGGCGGTCTTGCTGGCCATCGCTACTCCCCCACCCTCGTGATGAACTTGGTCCGGATCGGCAGCTTGTGCTGCGCGCGACCCATCGCCTCCCGGGCGAGCGCCTCGTTCACGCCGGCCAGCTCGAACATCACGCGACCCGGCTTGACGACGGCGACCCAGCCTTCGGGATTCCCCTTGCCGGATCCCATCCGTGTCTCCGCGGGCTTCTTCGTGACGGGCTTGTCGGGGAAGATCGTGATCCAGACCTTGCCACCTCGGCGGATGTGCCTGGTGATCGCCACCCGGGCGGCCTCGATCTGGCGGTTCGTGATCCAGCCCGGCTCCATCGCGACGATCGCGTAGTCGCCCGACTGGATGTCGGTGTGGCCCTTGGCGAGGCCGCGCATACGCCCACGGTGCTGCTTGCGGTGCTTGATCCGCTTCGGAGCGAGCATCAGCCCTCACCACCCTCCTGGGTGTCGGACGCTTCGACGGGCGCCTCGACCGCCGGTGCGGCCTCAGGGGCAGCGGGTGCCCCGGCGCCGTCGCTCGCGTCCGGGGTCACGGAGGCCGGTTCCGGACCGGACTCGGGCGGCGTCGGGGACGGTTCCTCGGCGGGTGCGGCGTCGGAAGCTACGACATCGGGTGCCGCCGCCACAGACTCGGCATCGGCCGACGCCTTGCCGCGCGTGGCAGCCGGCTTCGCCCCCCGCTCTCCTCGCTCCGCACGGGCGTGTGCCCGCGCCAGAGCCCGCTCGCTCTCCTGCTCGCGATGCGGTACCTCGTCGCCGTGGTAGACCCACACCTTCACGCCGATCGCACCGAACGTCGTCTTCGCGGCCGCCGTCCCGAAGTCCACCTTCGCCCGAAGGGTGTGCAACGGCACCCGGCCCTCGCGGTACCACTCCTTGCGGCCCATGTCGGTCCCGCCGAGGCGCCCCGCGCACGCGACGCGCACACCGAGCGCACCGGCGCGCATCGCGGTTTGGACGGCGCGGCGCATCGCCCGGCGGAACGCCACGCGCCCGGCGAGCTGCTCGGCAACCCCCTGCGCGAGGAGGGCGGCGTCCGTGTCGGGCCGCACCTCGCTGGAGGCCTGGTTCATGTCCTCGACCTTCACGTCGACCCGCTTCTTCGTGTAGCGCTCGACGTCCTTGCGCAAGCGGTCCACCTCGGCGCCCTTGCGGCCGATGACGATGCCGGGGCGGGCAGTCCGGATATACACCCAGATCTGATCGCCCTTGCGTTCGATATCGATCGAGGAGATCCCGGCGCGCGAGAGCCGCGAGCGGATGTGCTTGCGGATCCACACGTCCTCGTGGAGGGCATCGATGTAGTCGCGCCGGTTCGCGTACCAATTCGATTTCCAGGGGTAGATGACCCCCAGCCGGAACCCGTATGGGTGGACCTTCTGTCCCACTACTCTTCGTCTCCCATCGTCTCCACCACGACCGTCACGTGCGAGGTGCGCTTCCGGACCCGTGTGGCCCGGCCGTAGGCCCGGGGACGGAACCGGCGGAGCGTCGGCCCCTCGTCCACCCATGCCTTCGACACCAACAGGTTCTCCGCGATCACGCCCGGCCGCTGCTCGGCGTTGGCGATCGCGGAATCGAGCAGCTTCTCCACGTCGCGCGAGGCCCCCAGCGTCGACAACCGGAGGATGCGCTTCGCCTCACCCACGTGCTGACCGCGGATGAGATCCACCGTCCGGCGCATCTTGCGCGGCGACGTGCGGACGTACTTGACCGTGGCTTTCGCTTCCATCTATCGAGGACCCGTCCTTCGCTCATCCCTCGAGTGCGTCCGGAACGTGCGCGTCGGAGCGAACTCGCCGAGCTTGTGCCCGACCATCGACTCCGAGATGAACACGGGGACGTGTTTCCGGCCATCGTGGACCGCGATCGTGTGTCCGATCATGTCCGGGACGATCGTGGAACGGCGCGACCAGGTCTTCACGACCTTCTTCTCGCTCCGCTCGTTCATCCCCGCGATCTTCACCATGAGGTGCTCGTCCACGAACGGCCCCTTCTTCACGGACCTCGCCATCAGCCACGCCCCTTCCCGCGACGCCGGATGATCTGCGCGTTCGACGCCTTCTTCTTCTTCCGCGTACGGCCTTCCTTCTTGCCCCACGGCGACGTCGGATGGCGTCCACCGGAGGCTTTCCCTTCGCCGCCGCCGAGCGGGTGGTCCACCGGGTTCATGGCGACGCCCCGCACCGAGGGCCGCTTGCCCTTCCAGCGGTTCCGCCCCGCCTTGCCGATCGCGATCAGCTCGTGCTCGGCGTTCCCGACCACCCCGACGGTGCCCTTGCAGATGGACGGGACCGTCCGCATCTCGCCCGAGGGAAGGCGCAGCGTGGCCAGCTTCCCCTCCTTCGCCATCAGCTGGACGCTCGTCCCCGCCGACCGCGCTATCCGGGCTCCGGCGCCGGGCTTCAGCTCGACCGCGTGCACGACGGTGCCGACCGGGATGTTCCGCAGCGGCAGGGCGTTCCCGGGGCGGATCTCCGCGCCCTCGCCGGACATCAACTGGTCGCCCACGCGGACACCGTCGGGCGCGAGGATGTAGCGCTTCTCGCCGTCCGCGTAATGGAGCAGCGCGATCCGGGAGCTCCGGTTCGGGTCGTACTCGACCGTGGCGACCTTGGCGGGGATCCCGTCCTTGTTGCGCTTGAAGTCGATGACCCGATAGCGGCGCTTGGTACCGCCGCCCTGATGCCGCGTGGTGATCCGGCCGTGGACGTTGCGGCCCGCCTTCTTGCGGCCTTTCGCGAGCAGCGACTTCTCCGGCGTTGACCGCGTGATCTCATCGAACGTCGAGACGCTGCCCCCACGTCGGCCCGGCGTCGTCGGCTTGTACTTGCGAACGGCCACGGTTAGGACCCCCCACCCTCGAAGATCTCGATGCTGTCGCCCTCGGCGAGCGTGACGACGGCGCGCTTCTCGTCAGGACGGCGCCCGCGCGTGTACCCGCGGCGCTTCATCTTGCCGCGACGTTTCAGCGTGTTGACGGACAGGACCCGAACGTCCCAGATCGTCTGGACCGCCTCCTTGATCTCGGTCTTGTTCGCACGGGGATCCACCAGGAACGTGTAGGTGTTGTGCTCGATACCCGCGTAAGACTTCTCCGAGACGATGGGCCGGACGATCACGTCGCGAGGCGACTTGTTCATCCCGCCACCTCCTCGGCGTCCTCGGGGGCGGCCGCCTCGGCGCCGGCCCGCGGCGAGGTCAACCGGTCGATCGCCGCTCCCGTGAACAGGATCCGGTCCGCGAGCAAGACGTCGTAGGTCCCGAGTCCCCCGCTGTAGGCGATCTTCACGTTCGGGAGATTGCGGAAGGACTTCTCGACGCTCCCCGACTCCGTTGGCTGCGGCAAGACGAGGAGGATCCGTCCCTCGAGCTCCAGCGCCGTGAGCACGCCCACCGCGTCCTTCGTCTTGGGCTCGCTCCAGTCGAGGTCGTCGACGACGGCGAGCTTCCCGCTCTGCAGCGCGTCAGTGAGGGCGGAGCGGAGCGCGCCGCGGCGCATCTTCTTGTTGACCTTCTGCGAGTGGTCGCGGGATGTGGGCCCGTGGGCCACGCCGCCGCCGACCCACTGCGGAGACCGGATCGATCCCTGGCGGGCGCGGCCCGTTCCCTTCTGGCGCCAGGGCTTCCTGCCACCGCCGCGGACCTGGGCGCGCGTCTTGGTCGAGTGCGTCCCCGCGCGGATCCCGGCGAGGCCGGCTACGACCACTTGGTGCATCAGGGGCACGCTCACCATCGACTCGAAGATCTCGGTTGGCAGCTCCACGGAGCCCGCCTTCTTCCCGGCCGCGTCGCGCTTCTCGATCGAGGCCATCACTCGCCTCCCTTCGCCGCCGCCTTGACGGCGGAACGCGCCATCAGCAGGCCACCGTTCGGCCCAGGGACCGCTCCCTTGACGAGCAGGAGGCCGCGCTCGACGTCGGCCTGGACGACCTCGAGGTTCAACACCGTGACGCGGACGCTGCCGTGCTGCCCGGCCATCGGCATGTCCTTGAAGACCCGGCTGGGCGTCGCGCAGGCACCGATCGCGCCGGGGGCACGGTGCTTGCGCTTCGTGCCGTGGCTGGCTCGGAGGCCGTGGAACCCATGCCGCTTCATCACGCCCGTCGTGCCGTGACCCTTCGACACGCCGACCACGTCCACCCGGTCGCCCGGGCTGAACACGTCGACCGTGATCTCCTGGCCCGGCTCGTAGCTGCCCGCATCGTCCGTCCGCAGCTCGACGACGTGGCGGCCGGGCTTGGCGTCGTGCGACTCGAAGTGTCCCTTCATCGGCCTCGCGAGGTCGCGCGGCCGGACGGAGCCGAAGGAGAGCTGGACGGCGTCGTAGCCGTCGGTCTCCTTCGTCTTGACCTGGGACACGACCGACGGACCCGCCTTGATCACCGTGACCGGCACGGCACGGGTGTCGTCGAAGATCTGGGTCATCCCCAGCTTCGTGCCCAAGATCCCTTTCGTCTCCGCCATCGCTCCTACAACTTGATCTCGATGTCGACGCCGGCAGACAGGTTCAGGCGCTGGAGCTCTTGGACCGTCTTGGACGTCGCGTCCACGATGTCGATCAATCGCTTGTGCGTGAGCATCTGGAAGTGCTCGCGCGAGTCCTTGTACTTGTGGGGCGAGCGTATGACCGTGTAGATCGAACGCTCGGTGGGCAAGGGGACCGGCCCGACCACCTTGGCGCCGGTCCGCGTCACGTGCTCGACGATGTCACGCGCGGCGACGTCGAGCATCCGGTGGTCGTACGCCCGGAGCTTGATCCGGATCTTCGGTCCCGCCACGTCGTCCCCTCGCCCTTTCTTCCCTCGATGTCCCTACTTCAGGACCTTGGTGACCCGGCCGGCCCCGACGGTGCGCCCGCCTTCGCGGATCGCGAACCGGAGCCCCTCCTCCATCGCGATCGGCTTGTCGAGCTCGACCCGCATCTCCACGTTGTCGCCCGGCATCACCATCTCCACCCCTTCGGGCAGATGTGCCACGCCGGTGACGTCGGTGGTCCGGAAGTAGAACTGCGGCTTGTAGCCGTCGAAGAACGGCGTGTGCCGGCCGCCCTCCTCCTTGGACAGGATGTACACGCTCGACATGAACTCCGTGTGGGGCGTGATCGACCCCGGCTTCGCCAGGACCTGACCACGCTCCACCTGGTCCTTGTCGATGCCCCGGAGCAGCACGCCGACGTTGTCGCCGGCCGTGATCTCATCGAGGAGCTTCCGGAACATCTCCAGGTCCGTCGCGGTCGTCTTCTGCGTGTCACGCAGTCCGACGATCTCGACCTCGCCCATCTTCTTCAGGACGCCCTGCTCGACGCGCCCGGTCACGACCGTCCCACGCCCGGTGATCGAGAAGACGTCCTCGATCGGCATCAGGAACGGCTTGTCCGTGTCTCGGACGGGCTCCGGGATGTAGGTGTCGCAGGCCTCGAGGAGCTCGTCGACCTTGGCCATCCACGACTCGTCGCCCTCCAGCGCCTTCAGCGCGGAGATCTGGATCACCGGGACGTCGTCGCCAGGGAACTCGTACGAGGTCAGCAACTCCCGGACCTCGAGCTCGACGAGGTCGAGGAGTTCGGGGTCGTCGACCATGTCGCACTTGTTCAGCGCGACGACGATCGACGGGACGCCGACCTGGCGAGCCAGGAGGACGTGCTCGCGGGTCTGCGGCATCGGGCCGTCCGCAGCCGACACGACGAGGATCGCGCCGTCGACCTGCGCGGCGCCGGT
>CBHFMJ010000020.1:0-15471 GCA_965994715.1 uncultured bacterium
GAGGCGTGAGGATCGCGAGCGAAAGCGTGCGGCGGGTTCCGATCGGCGACGCCTCCGCTGCCCGTTTCAAGGCCGGCGCGTACAGGAGCGTCCACGTGAGGAGGGAGACGAGCAGGACCACGAGCACCCGACCCGCGGGCATCAGCCGGCGGCCGTAGAGGCCCTTGGCGGCGAGCTCCGGAGCCTCGGCCGCCGACGCGACCTCGCCTGGTCCCCGCGACTCGCTCATGTCCTCGCCCTCTTCAGAACTGGAAGTAGATGAAGGGTGCCACGCCGGGTGGCCCCAGGATCACGATCACCAGCAGAACGAGTGCCAGGACGATCCCGAGCGGCGCGGGCTTCAGCCGGGAAAGGCCCGCCTGGAGCCACAACCCGAAGCCTCGCGGCCAGAACTGCAGCGCGAGCATCCCGAGGATCGTCACGATGACGAGCGGGTTCACGAACTCGGTGGGGGTGAGCCAGCCCGTGACGAGCCGGCCGAGGAGCCCGAACGCCGTCTCGAGGGAGTCGGACCGGAAGAAGACCCATCCCACGCAGACGAGCGCGAACGTTGCGGCGCACCGGCGCAGGTGGTCCGGCCACCGATCCGGTTGCTCCGATGCTTCCTCTGCGGGAGCGCGGCTCCGGCGCCACTGGTGCGCGGCGAGCAGGCATCCGTGGAACGCTCCCCAGAAGACGAACGTCCACGCGGCCCCGTGCCAAAGACCACCGAGGACCATGGTGGCGAAGACATTGATCAGGGTTCGCCGTTCGCCACGCCGGTTCCCGCCGAGCGGGATGTACAGGTAGTCGCGCAACCACCGGGAGAGCGTCATGTGCCAGCGACGCCAGAACTCCTGGATCGAGCGAGCCGTGTACGGCCGGTCGAAGTTCCTCGGGAACCGGAAGCCGAGCAGTTTCGCGACCCCGATCGCGATGTCGGTGTAGCCGCTGAAGTCCGCGTAGATCACGATCGCGTAGCCGACGATCCCGAAGAGGGCATCGGGAGCGCTCCGGGTGAACGGGTCGCCGAAGACCGGGTCCACGATCTCGGTGGCGAGGTAGCTCGAGATGACGACCTTCTTGAACAGGCCACCCAGGATCAGCCAGGCCGCCCCCGCCACGTCGACGTGGCGCTCGTCCCGACGCTCCTGCAGCTGCGGGATCAGCTCGCCGGGCCGCACGATCGGCCCGGCGACGAGATGGGGGAAGAACGACAGGTAGAGGAACGTGTCCGCCCACCCCGCCACCTCGACGTCACCTCGATAGACGTCCACGACGTAGGCGATCGCCATGAACGTGAAGAACGAGATGCCCACGGGGAGGACCACCTGGATCAAGGGGACCGACGATCCCATGCCGAGGGCCGCGAGCGTGTTCGTCACGTTCACCGCGAAGAACCCGTAGTACTTGAAGAAGGCGAGCGGCAGGAGGAGGAGCGCGACCGCGGCGGCATTGACCACCAGTCGCGAACGAGGGGAGCGCGTTCGGTCGACCGCGATCGCGCCCAACTGCGCGATCACGCTGATGCCGACCAGGAGCAGGACGAACCGCGGATCCCACCACGCGTAGAAGACGTAGCTCGCCCCGATCATGAACAGGTTCCAGGGCTGGCCGAGGTGGTTCAGCAACCAATGTCCCAGGAAGACCACCACGAAGAAGATCGCGAAGTCGACCGTGGGGAAGAGCATCGGGGACGGATGCTAGCCGAGGTCGGTCGGCGATTCCGTTCGACGGAGCTTCGGGCTCAGGCAGCAGCGAGGAGCACCCGGCCGCACCTTATCCGTCCGCGGTGCCCGATCCCTCCCGCCCGAGTGCGTGTGCGTCCTCCGGGGTCCGGTCGACGGCCAGCGCGCCGATGTAGACCCCGGCCAGGACGAGTGGGGCTCCCAGGAGCAGGGATGACGTCACCTCTTCCCCGAGCAACAGTGCGCCGCCGATCACCGCCACGATCGGGAACAGGACGAACTGGTAGCTCGCGCCCGTGGCCGTCCACCGTCCGATCACGTACACGATCAGCATGAAGAGGAACGGCGATGCGACGATCAGGTAGCCGAGGGCCGCCCACACGCTCGGGCTGGTGGGCGTGTTCCAAGACTCGCCGGCGAACAGCGAGAGCAGGAGGAGCAGCACCGCGCCGACGCTCATCCCGATCGCGTTCGTCACCACGGGGTGGGCCGACGTCAGCAGCTTCAGGACGATGCCGGACTCCGCGGCCGCCGCCGCGGCGACGACGACCGCCAGCACCGAGAGCACGGACACATCACCCGAGAGCGCGTCGGACGACATCAGCGCGATCCCCGCCAGCGCGACCACGGCGCCGACGATCGCGCGGAGCCGCAAGCGCTCCAGGCGATGAGCCGCCGCGAGCAGGACCGTGAGCAGAGGGACCGACGCCATCACCGTGCCTCCCAGGCCCGCCGGAACCTCTTGGGATCCCCAGTAGAAGAAGGCGTACGCGATCAGGAAGCTGAGCACGCCGTAGACGAGCGCGCCGGTGAGCGCCTTCCCCCGGGGGAGCGGATGGCGCGCTCGTGAGGCGAGGACCCAGAGGATCACGGACGCTCCCAGGAAACGGATGCCGGCGCCCCAGAACGGATCGAGCTCTCGATTGCTGAATCGCACGGCGACGATGTTCGAGCCCGCGAGCAGGACGACGCCGACGAAGGCGAGGAGGATCCGCCGATCGATCACGTCCCGCATCGACGGATGATAGGTCCGGTCGCGGAGGTGGAGGTAGCCTGTGGCCCCCACCGATCCCGGCCCACACGGTCCACGGACGCAGGAGGAACCATGTCACGAGACATCGACTGGCACGTGTTCGACAAGGCCGCCGACATCACGGCTTCCGCGGTGCGCGGGGCGATGGGCTCCGAGGGGAGCCAGCCCGCCACGTACGTCGGCGAGGTCTTCAACGAGATCTACGCGGCGCTCCGGAAAGCCACCGACGAGATGCCCTCGAAGGACTCGAAGCCCGGGTTCTGATCGGCCAGGGTTCTGATCGGGTGGATGTCGAACGGTCACGTCGAGCGGTGCTGGACTGGTACCGGCCGCGCCGCCACGCGTATCCGTGGCGGAGGGGCCGCCGGAACGCCTACCGGACCCTGGTCTCCGAGGTGATGCTCCAACAGACGCAGGCGTCTCGCGTCGACCCGATCTTCGAAGCGTTCGTCACGCGCTTCCCCGATGTCGCCGCGCTGGGGGAGGCGTCGCGCGCCGACGTCCTCCGGGCGTGGACCGGGCTCGGCTACAACCGGCGGGCCGTCGCGCTGCACGAGACCGCACGCGCCGTCGTCCGAGAGCACGGCGGGCGCGTGCCGCGAGACGTGGGCTCGTTGACCCGACTCCCCGGCGTGGGTCCGTACACGGCCGCCGCCGTGGCGTCGATCGGCCACGGGGTCGCGGTCGCGGCGCTGGACGGCAACGTGCGGCGGGTCGTTGCGCGAGCGATCCGAGGTGCGGAACCGGACGAGGTCCCCGCACGGGACCTCGCGCGTGACGCGGGCATGTGGCTCGATCCCTCGGCGCCGGGCGCGTGGAACCAGGCGTTGATGGACATCGGGCGTCTCTTCTGTCGGCCGGCGCCGAGGTGCGACGGCTGCCCGGTGGCTCCCGACTGCCGCTTCCTCCGCGCCGGCAGGCTGGGCAGGTCGTCCGGCCGCCGACAGTCCGCGTTCGAGGGGAGCCCCCGCCAGGTGCGCGGCGCGGTGGTCCGGATCCTGCGTACGGTCCGATCGGCGAGTACCGAGGTACTCGCCGAGCGGACGGGCCGCTCCGCCGCCGCGGTCGCCATGACGACCGCGGCACTCATCGCGGACGGGATCGTCGAGCGCACACACGCGGGACGGTTCCGACTCCCGCCTCGTTGACGCCCTCGTAAGCATCTGCTTACATCCATCGCATGGAGGCTGCGCTGAAGGCGATCGCGGAGCCTCGCCGTCGTCAGATCCTCCGCCTCGTCTGGGACGCAGAGCGCTCCGCCGGTGACATCGCCTCGCACTTCGACGTCAGCCGCCCGGCGATCTCGCAGCACCTCACGGTCTTGCGCACGGTCGGCCTCGTCACCGAACGTCGAGACGGCGCCCGCCGCCTGTACCGGGCGAACCGCGACGCGCTCGCCGAGCTGCAGGCCTCACTCGAGTCGTTCTGGACGGGTAGCCTCGCGGCGCTGAAGGAGGAAGTGGAAGCCGAGGAAGGGAGACGACGTGGCCGCCGGCGCGTTCACCGTCAACAGTGAGATCAGGATCGACGCGGCGCCCGAAGCGATCTTCCCCTTCCTCACGGATCCGCAGAAGATCGTTCGATGGAAAGGGGTGGACGCAACGCTCGAGGCGTCTCCCGGCGGCGTGTACCGCGTGAACGTCACCGGCGTGAAGCACGCGGTCGGGGAGTACCTGGAGGTCGATGCCCCCAACCGGGTCGTGTTCACCTGGGGGTGGGAGGGCGACGAGCAGCTCCCGCCGGGCTCCTCGACCGTGACGATCGAGCTGATCTCCGACGGGGACGGCACGATCGTGCGGCTCACGCATTCCGGCCTGCCGGAGGGAGCCGACGCGGCGCAGCTCCAGGGATGGGAGCACTTCCTGCCGCGACTCGCCATCGTCGCGGGCGGCGGGGACCCCGGCCCGGATCCCTGGGTCACGGCCCCCTGACCCGACCTCTGGCGTCACCCCCGCGGAGAGCACGACGGTCATCCGATTGACGACGCGAGGCTCCGCCGATAGCGTGGGGCCGTCGATGAGAATGGGAATGATTCTCAATGCTCCGCCGGCGACGGGCCTCGGTGGGACCGGCCGTGGGAGCTGAGCCGGCTGCGCACACACAGGCCCGCCTCCCCGATGGCGAGGTGGCGCTCCTCCGTGCGATCGACCTGTCGTTCGACTACGGCCATGGACCCGTGCTGCGCGATGTCACCCTCACGGTCCAGGCCGGGGAGTTCGTGGCGCTGGTTGGACCGAACGGGTCGGGGAAGTCCACGCTTCTGAAGGTGCTCCTCGGAGCGCTGCCGCCCGGCTCCGGTCGCGTCGAGCTCCTGGGGCGTGCCCCCGGCGACGTCCACGATCGATGGCGCGTGGGGTACGTGCCTCAGAGGCCGTCGCTGTTGTCTGAGGTGCCTGCCACCGTCGAGGAGATCGTGGCCGCGGGAAGGCTTCGCCAGCGAGGGTGGTGGCGGGGTCTCACCCGGTCGGACGGGGACGCGGTCAGTCACGCGATCGAGTCCGTGGGCCTCGGATCACTCGCCGGTCGTCCTCTGAACGAGCTCTCGATCGGCCAACAGCAACGCGCGTTCATCGCTCGCGCATTCGCCGGCGAACCCGCGCTCCTCGTCCTCGACGAGCCGATCGCGGGCGTGGATGCCGAATCGCAACGACGGTTCCGGGACTCGCTCGTGCACCTGATCGGCCAGCACGGCGCCGGAGTACTCCTCGTGTCGCACGAGCTCGCCGCGGTGGCGGATGTGATCGATCGGGTCGTGGTGCTGAAGGAGCGCGTGGTATTCGACGGGAGTCCCGAAGAACTCGCGGCGCGAGGTGTGTCGCTGGGCGTCCATCGCGAGGACCTGCCGCTCTGGCTCGAGGACCTCGGATGATCGGATCGCTCCCGATCCCGTACCCGTTCGAGTCGGCGGAGGCGCAGCGGGCACTCGTCGCGTGCCTCGCCGTCGGGGTGTTCGCTCCCATGATCGGGGCGTTCCTCGTCCAGAAGCGGCTCTCACTCGTCGGCGACGGCATCGCGCACGTGGCGTTCGCGGGGGTGGGTGCCGGCTTGCTCTTGGAGATCTGGCCGGTGTGGAGCGCCCTCGCGTTCGCGGTGATCGGTGCCATCGGCGTGGAGATGCTTCGATTGAAGCGCAAGGCGGCGGGTGACCTCGCCCTTGCCCTCTTCTTCTACGTCGGCATCGCGATGGGCGCCGTGTTCGCGAGCAGAGCGGGCGATCCCGAGCTCGAGACGCTCCCGTACCTGTTCGGCGACCCGTACGCCGTCACGTGGACGGGCGTCGCGATGGTCGGTGCGCTCGGCGTGATCGTCGTGGTCGCGATGCGCCTCGCGGGCCGGGCGCTGTTCGCGGTGGTGACCGATGAAGACTGGTCGCGCGTCGCCGGCCTCCCCGTAGGTGCTCTCAGCGTGGCGCTGGCCGCACTGACCGCCGGGGTGATCGTGGCGGGCATGCGGATCGTGGGCATCCTGCTGATCGCGGCGATGATGGTGCTCCCCGTCGCGTCGGCGCAGCTGGTCTCGCGATCCTTCCGCGGCACGCTCCGGCTGGCCGTTGCGATCGGCGCCGTGTCCTCGCTCGTCGGTCTCACGATCGCCAGACCGCTCGACCTCGCCCCCGGCGGGTCGATCGTCTTCGTCGCGGCTGCCCTGTTCGCCGCCGTCGCACTCTCCAAGCGGACCGCGCCGCGGGCGCTCCAGCAGGAGGCCCACTGATGGAGCTCCATCAGGAGGCCGCGGAACGGCTCGCGTCGTCCGGCCGGCGGTACACCCGCACGAGACGACGCCTGGTGGACATCCTCGCCAAGGCCGGCATGCCGCTCTCGCTCCCGGCGATCGTCCGCGGGCGGAAGAACCTGCCGCAGAGTTCCGCGTACCGGAACCTCGCCGAGCTCGAAGCGGCGGGCCTGATCCGCAGGGTCGCCTCGGAGGATGGGTTCGCGCGGTACGAGCTCGCGGAGGAGCTCACCGGGCACCATCACCACCTGATGTGCTCACGCTGCGGCCAGGTCCAGGATCTCCGCATCCCGGCCCCGCTCGAGCGGCGATTGGATCGGACCCTCGACGTGCTTGCACGCGAAGCGGCATTCGCGACGGTCCGTCACCGCCTCGATCTGATCGGCCTATGTCGCGCCTGCGGGAGCGCGTGAGCGGCGGCCGCTGACCTCTATCCTTGGGGGCTGTCCCAGCCGGCGCGCTGGGTCTTCGGGAGGATCGTGACGCTCACTCGCACCGCTCAGGCCGACGAACATGCCGTGCCGCCGCCCGTCACCCGTTCGCGCCGACTCGGCTCGTGGTGGGTGATCGTCGGTTTCGCGCTCATCCTCCTCGTGGCGCTCGGCTGGCGATTCATCGCGGATCCGTCCTTGTCGGCGCCCACCCGGGATCCCGCGTGGTACACGTGGCGGGCGGGCCTGATCCTCGAGGACGATCCCGGGTCGATCGCCGCCGACTGGGGTCCGGACAACCTGTTCTCCGGCGGCTACCGCGTGACGGTTCCGCTCGCGGGCGCGCTGCTGCAGAGGGTCAGCGGGATCAGCACGTACAGCTTCAGCGCGTTCCTGATGCTGGGGATCCCGATCCTGACCGGTCTGGCGCTCGGGGCGGGGGCCTTCCGGAGCCGGCGCGATCCGCTGGTCGTGCTCCTCACCATGCTCGCGACCGCAGGGCTCTTCCTCACCACGCCGTACGTCGGCTACCTCGACAACATCACGGTCCTGTTCCTGCTGAGCCTGATCGTCGCGTTCGCCGATGCCGCGCGCACTTCGTGGGGTGCCCGGGTCGCGATCTTCCTGATCGGGATGGCGGCGGCGTTCACGCATCCGACCACCTGCGTCCTGTTCGGGCTCTCGTTGCTCGCCGTGTGGGGGATCCACGTCGTGACGAGTCGATTCCGCTTCGGGACGGCGATGCGATCGGATGGCCCCCTGCTGTTGGCGACGGGCTCCGGCATGGTCACCGGGCTCGCGCTCTGGGTGGTGGGCGTCTGGGGGCCGGGCGGTCCCGAGCTCTTGAAGGACGCCGCGCTCCCACCGCCGTACACAGCGGCCTTCTTCCGGGAACGCCTGATCGAGTGGGTGAGCTCGATGCGGCCGGCGATCATGTTCCCCCTGATCCTCCTGGCGATCGTCGCCACCATCCTCACGGCGAGACGCACCCGAACCCCCGCTCCGCAGTACGAACAGGTCGCGATCTGGTGGATGTTCCCGTTCGCGGGGGTGCTCACGTTCCTCCTCGGACAGGCGATCCCCTACTACCGCTTCATGAACGCGACCGCGGCACCGATGGCGCTCACCGGCTTGGGTGCGTACGTGGCGGTGCGATGGCTGCTCCGAGGGGACGGCTCGCGGAAGCTGGCCGGGGCCCTCGGTGCCCTGGCGGTGGTGGGCGCGCTCGCCTGGCTGTTCCTCGACCCCGCGATCAACCGGTGGGCGCAGCAGGACAACCAGTGGGCCCCCCAGAGCGTGCGGACCTCGCTCGCGGCGGCGCGCGAGGTGGTGGTCGCGGCCGGCGAGCGACCGAGCGTCCTGATCGTGAACTACGGCAACACCGATGACGCCACCGGATCCAACACCACGTACGGGTGGGCGAAGACGTACACGAACGTGTTCCGGACGGGACTGCCCGGACAGCTCGCGAAGTACCAGGTGACCTTCGTCGGGAACGTCGAGGACTACCGAAGCGACCGGCCCTCCGATGGGCCGAGCGAGAACTACCGCGACACGTCGCAGAGCCATTGGGACGAGGTGCGTGCGCGGCGCGCCGCCTATCCCGAGCCCCCTGTGGTGTTCTTGATCGAGGAGTACTACTCGGGTCTCTGCAACGGGCTCGCCGAGGGAGCCTGCTCTCCGGAGGCCGAGCAGGCCACGCTCGATCGTGCGCTGGAGGACTCGGTCGAGATCGGCCCGGGGACGCACGTGTTGACCGGCGACCGCACCTACGAGCCTCCACCGGGGGTCGTGGAGCGGGCGCGTTCCGCGAGCGCCGCCGCCGCCGCGCGGTTCGAGGACCCTCCCGGGCCGCTGGCCGATCTGCCGCATCAGGCACGTGTCCTCGCCGGGCTGTTCGCGCTCGCCGTCCTTCCCGGGCTGCTGGCCGCTCCCTTCTTCGGGCTGAGGGACACCGTCAGCCGGATCGCCCTGATCCCGGGCACGTCGATCGTGCTGTCCCTGCTGGCGGGGATCGCCGTGCTCGGTGTGTGGCGCGGACCGCTCACCGAGACCAAGGCATGGGTCGTCGTGGGAGTGGCGGTCGGCGCGGGCGCGGCGCTCCGGTTCGGGAGCGCGTCGATCCTGCGGGCGCTCGGCGCGTTCGGCGGCTTCTTCAACCGCCTGTTCTCGCAGTTCTCGAACGCTGCCTACGCCACCCTGATGAGCGTGCAGTTCCTGACCCAGGCCGGACAGGGGATCATCCAAGGCGCGATCGGCAAGTCGATCGCGTTCGGTGGCCAAGAGGGGTTCGACGTGCAGAACGTCCCTTCGGCCGACTACCTGCTGCAGGTGATCCTGCTGCTCTACATCCCGTACACGCTGCTGTCTCCGTTCATCGGCGTCGTGATCGATCGGTTCGAACGACGACGGGTCGTGTGGTGGTCGAACCTCGTGACGGCTGCCGTGGTGGGGGTGATCGCGATCGCGGTCCTCCTCCCGCTCGGGAAGGGCACGACCGAGGGTGATGCGGGCGCCACCGCCGCGCTCGTCCTCGGGTTGCTCGCCGCCCAGGCGGTGATCCGGGTGGCGCTCGCCGTGAAGTCGGCTGCGATCCCCGACGTCTTGTCCGGGCGTGACCTCCTCCAAGGGAACGCCCTGTCGCAAGCGGGCGGCGCATTCTTCCAGATCCTCGGGATCGCCGTGGCGCTCGCCGCCGGCGGATTCCTCCCCGCGTGGGTCGTGGTGCTCGGAGGCGCTGCGGTCCTCGCGATCGGAGCGCTCGCGGCCACCCGGCTCCGACACGTGGAGGCACGCGCACACGTGACCCGTTTCGCCCAGGAGGCCCGCCGGGTCCTCCGCACGATCGCGCACGGCATCCGGGAAGTGGCAGCTCGCCCCGCGGCCGCCGTGGGTCTGTCCGGGTTCCAGATGCTCCGCTACCAGTTCTGGGGCTTCGGGCTCTTCGTGTTCGCGCTGTACGCGAAGAACCTCGTCGAGGGAGGCTCGGACAGCCAGGTGCCGACCCTCCTCTCAGGCGGAGTCGGGTTGATCGGCGGGGTGCTCGGACTGATCGTGGCGCAGGGGCTGAAGGACCGGGTGGCTCCCATCAGGCTCCTGCTCGTGTCGATGGCGCTCCTCGGGGTGGGGACCTTCGTGTTCGGTGGCTTGGTCTCCGTCGCCGGATTCGCGGCGATGCTCTTCATCGGCTTCTTCGCGTTCTTCGTCGGGAAGGTGTCGGCCGACACGATCGTCCAGCAGGCGATGCCGGACGACTTCCGAGGCCGAGCGTTCGCGCTGTTCGATATCGCGTACAACCTCGGCTTCATCGTGCCGGCTATCGTCCTGTCCCTCGTGTGGGTGGAGAACGACGCCGGCCGCACACGGATGGTGTTGATGGTGTCGGGCGCGGTGTTCCTGCTCCTCACCGGCATCGTCGCGGCGTGGGCCCGACGGATCCGAGATCAGTTCGCGACGCAGGACGACCTGATCGAGGCCTGACAGGCTGAGGAACCATGCCGGAGCTCCGCAACGGTGACGTGACGCTGCACGTCGAGGTCGACGGCGCCGGCGAGCCGGTGACGATCTTCGCGCACGGCCTGACGAACTCGTGTCGCGAGCTGGCACCGTTCACCCCGTCGCTCGCCGGCACCGCCGTGCGGTTCTGCTTCCGGGGGCACGGTCATTCGAGCGCGCCGCGACAGGGGTATCGATTCACCGATCTTGCGTCGGACCTCGACGTCGTGGCTCAGGCATACGGGGCGACGAACGCGGTCGGGACCTCCCTCGGCGCCGGGGCGATCATGTCCCTCCTCGAACACGACCCGGCCCGGTTCGATCGGATCGTGATGCTGCTGCCCGCGTCGCTCGACCTCCCCTTCCGCAACCCGGAGAGGTTCGACACGATCGCGGATCTCCTCGAAGCGCATCCGAAGGGCGAGGCGATCGAGCGGATCCTCGAGATGAACGAGGAGCGATACGCGCGGGCGCCGTGGCTCCGCGAGCTCGACCTCACACTCTGGGAGGACCTGAACCCCGCCGGTGTGTCGCGGGCGATCCGCGAGGTCACGCGCGACATCTCGATCTCGGACCGCGAGCTGCTGCGGAAGGTGGAGGCACCGGTCCTCCTGATCTGCCGGGAGGGTGATGCGATCCATCCGGCCGCCCTCGGACGGATCCTGGCCGATCTGCTGCCCGACGCGGAGCTGATCACCTTCGCGTCGGAGGAGGAGCTGATCGTCTCGATCCCGTCCCTGGTCGAGCGCGTCCGGGCGTTCCTGGAGGGGGCGTGAGCGCCAGCGAGGCGCACGACCGACGCGCCAGGACGCCTCGCCAGGAGCTGCTCGGGTCCACGCTCTCCGCGCTGATGGCGCTCCAGTTCGCAGCGGTCGTGATGTTCGGGAAGGAGGTCGCGGCCGGCGACCTGCCGTTCCCGATGCTCGCGATCCGGTTCGCGGGCCAGGCGGCGCTGCTCTTCGTCGTCCTGCTCCTGCTGGGTAGGCCGCTGGCGCCGACGCCGGGGGAGCGCCTGCCGCTGGTCCTCGCCGCGACGATCGGCTACGGGACCGAGGCGGCCCTGTTCTTCTCCGCCCTGAACCATGGGAAGGCGGGCGCGGTCACGCTCCTGTTCTACCTGTACCCGGTGTGGGTGATGCTGGTGACGATCGGGTTGGACCGCCGTCCGCCGGGATGGCGGCTCTTCGTGGCTCTGCTCCTGGCGCTCGGCGGCAGCGCCGTCGTGATCGTGGGCGGTGGTGAGGTGGAGGTAGCCCCTCTCGGCATCCTCCTCGCGCTCGCCACCTCGGTGGCCTACACGGCCTATCTGATCACCGCCGATCGGACCGTTCGCCGCACGGACCCGGTCACGGCCGCGGCGTGGCTAGGAGCCGGCGCCGCGTGCTCGAACGTCTTGTTCTCGCTCGCGTTCGGCATCGAGGATCTCCCGGACGCGTCGTCGTGGCCGTTCCTCCTCGGGATGGCCGTGTTCTCCGCCGGCGCCTTCGCGGCGATGCTCGGCGGCCTGCAGCTCCTCGGCGCGGTGCGCAACGCGATCATCGGCGTGATGGAGCCGCTGGGGGTCGCCGTCCTCGCAGCGTTCTTCCTCGACGAGCCCATCACGGCTCCCACGGCGATCGGCGGGGTCATGATCCTCGGCGGCGCGATCCTCGCCACCCTCGTCCGGACCACCCGCGTCCGCGAGCCCGACGTCTAGCGCGGGACCACGGCGCACCGGCTACGCTCTCACGACATGCCGAGAACACCGGAGGTCGACACCTTCGTCTCCGAGCTCGGGCACCCGCTCGAAGAGGCGATCAACGCCGTGCGCGACATCGTCCTCGGGGTCGACGCCCGTATCGTCGAGACGATCAAGTGGAAGAGCCCGACGTTCGTCTTCGAAGGGAACATCGCGAGTATCGAGCCGCGATCGAAGAAGCACGTCAGCGTGCTCTTCCACCAAGGCGCGAAGCTCGCCGGGAAGCATCCTCGGCTCGAGGGCGGCGGCGGAACCGTTCGCTATCTGCGGTTCGCCGACGAAGCCGACGTGATCCGGAAGCGGGCCGACCTCGAGAGGGCGATCCGCGCTTGGATCGAACTCAAAGGAGGCTGAGGCGGGCTAGTACGCTTCGGAGCATGACCGATCAGCTCTTCGCCGAAGACGCCTACCTGACCAGCTGCGAGGCCACCGTCGTGGATATCCGCGACGAGGGCGTCATCCTCGATCGGACCGTCTTCTACGCGCGCGGCGGCGGCCAGCCAGGCGATACCGGGACGCTCCGCTGGGACAACGGGATGGCGCGGGTCACCGACACCGTGAAGATCGGCGGCGACATCGTCCACCAGGTGGATGGCGACGCGCCGCTCGTGGGTCATTCGGTCACGGCCGAGATCGACTGGGCCCGCCGTCACCTGCTGATGCGCACCCATACGGCGTTGCACGCCCTCTCCGGAGTGATCTTCCGCGAGCACGGGGCCAAGGTGACCGGCGGGAACATGGACGACAAGGGATCGGCCCGTATGGACTTCGAGCTCGACGAGATGAGCCAGGAGCTCGCCAAGGATGTCGAGGGCAAGCTCAACGAGGAGCTCAACAAGAACCGTCCCGTACACGTGAGCTTCCTGCCCCGAACCCAGGCGCTCTCCGACCCGGATCTGATCCGCACGAAGGTGAGCCTGATCCCCGATTCCGTGGACCCGATCCGCGTGATCGACATCGAGGGGATCGACAAGCAGGCGGACGGCGGGACCCACGTGAAGTCCACCGGTGAGGTCGGTCACGTCACCGTCATCAAGACGGAATCGAAGGGCAAGGCCTTCAAGCGGATGCGGATCCAGCTCGAGGCGTAAGCCTCATCCGCCGAGGAGCAGGCCGATCACGAGGAAGACGAGATACGCGATCATCCCACCCGCCGTGAGCATCAGCCGCAGCTGCGAAGGGATCGACGACTTCCCGATCGCGAAGTAGAGCAACGGCCCGACGAACGGGACGAGGAGCACGATCGCCATCCATCTCGCGCGTTCCGGGATCGTGTCGGCGTCACGCCTGATCAGGTCCCACATCGCGATCGCCACCCACGACGCGTAGAGCACGAACGGGAGGATGTAGCCGTAGAGCCCGAGGAGCAGGCTCCACCAGCTCGACGCGATGAGCGGAACCCCCATGAGGCTGACCTCCTGGCTGATCTCGGGTCCGCGGGCTGCGCGGATGTCGTCGACGGCGCGGATGCGGAACCGACCGGGCACGGCTTGCTCGGGTATCGCGGGATCGGGCGGCGCCGCGGCCGGATCGCCCGGCATGTCGGGGAGACTCGCTGGGGGGTTGGGTTGCTCGCGCCAATCGCCATGGGGGAACTCGCCATCCATCGAATCGACGAACCGGGACAGGACGTTGGCGGTCGGTCCCATGCTCCCGCCGCCGCCCGGGAAGGGCCGGAAGCCGCCGCAGGGGAAGAGGAGCTCGACCGCGGCGGGGTGGCTGGTTCCCGCGTCGTTGCCAGCGAAACAGTCGTCGCCGGCGGACGGTGTCGCGAGCGCGAGGTCTGCCCGTCCGCTCCGATGCACGACGTTGTCGCGGACCTCGTTGCCCCCGGATGGCCAGAAGTTCGTGTCCACGATCGGGATCATCGAGATGCCGTACGTCGCTTGGTCCTCGACGACGTTCCCGATGATCCGATCCTCTCGCCCGCCGGCGACGACGATCCCCATCCCGAACGGGACGTACTCGTACTCCTTCGCGTCGACCGTGGTCGAGTTGTTGTGGTGGACGTGGTTACCCGCGATCAGGGCGTCGCGTTGCGGCGCGAACGGCTCGGAGTCGAGCGTGTTGGGCACGATCCCGGCGAGGTTCTCCCGCCACTCACTGTTCACGATCGCGAGGTTCCCTCCCGCGTTGGTCCCGGAGTAGCCGAGCGCGTTGTGCTCGGCGAGTCCATCGGTGATCACGGCATCACACGGGTTGCACCCGCCGATGTAGAACCCAGCGTCGGGCGAGCCGCTCGCGTAGGAGTGATCGAACCGCCCCCAGCGCGACGCGAACGCGTAGATCCCGTAGTCGCCGTTCGTGGAGGCCGTGAGGTAAGAGCCTCGGTAGCCGAGGACGTCCGACCAGTAGAAGCCGTTCAAGAGGAAGTGCCGCGCGGTGAGGTTCTCGACGGCCACACCGTCCGCCTCGATCACATGGATCCCGTTCGCGAGCTCGAAGTTCCCCTCGAGGATCGTGTCGTTGCGGTCCATGCCGCGGATCGTCAGGTACGGCGTGGTGACGACCACGGCCTCCCGATAGACACCGGGGTCGATCAGGACCAGGCCGCCGGGACGGGCGTGGTCGACCGCGTCCTGGATCGTCGGGACGTCAGCGGGGACATGCACCGTGTTGGCGGGTCCGGGGGGGACGGGGTCGGGACCCGGGACGCCGCCGCCGGGAAGCGACGCGTCGCCGACGACGACGGTGCCGGCCATCCCGAGGCCGGGCCGGCCGTGATACCGGCAGAAGAACGGGAAGACCCCTTCGGCGTCGAACGTGCGGTCGAATCCTGCCCCGGGGTCGAGGTTCCCCGACGACCACGAGCCGTCATCCGCCTCGACGGTGTGCGGAGAGCGACCGTCTATCGTCCACTCGACCGTCTCGCCGAGCTCGATCCGGACGATCTCCGGCGTGAACAGGTTGTCGATCGCGGAGACAGTCGCGCCGTACCTTGCATCGTCCGCGGGATCCTGCGCCTCGACCGGCCCGGGCATCATCAGGAGGAGCGCGGCGAGCGCCAGGGCGGTGGCGAGGCGACGCATCGCGGCGGACCCTAGCATGGGCAGATGCCCGCGGAGCGATTGTCGGGGCTCGATGCGAGCTTCCTCTATCTCGAGAAACCCGGCGTGCACATGCACATCGCCGGACTCTCTCTCTTCGGACCCCGCGGGGATGGCTCGTTCCTTCGCTACGGCGACGTGGAGCGGGTCGTGGAGGCGCGCCTCCATCTGGCTCCGCGGCTTCGTCGGAAGCTCCGGTCGATCCCCGGGAACCTCTCCAGACCGGTATGGATCGACGACGATCGGTTCGACCTGGACTTCCACGTGCGCCATGCCTCCATCCCTTCCCCCGGGAGTCGTTTTAAGCGCGAGCGTGCGGTCGGACGGG